>CATOOV010000005.1 GCA_951801955.1 uncultured Lachnospiraceae bacterium | reverse complement strand
TTCATAGCTCATATCACCCACGGCAGGGATAATGTCCACATATTCATTCTTGTCAAAGTCATCTGCCTGGGCGCTCACGATCGGGTGCAGCACATATTTGATTTTATAGCCGTAAGCCTTCGCCGCCTCAATCAGCCTTGGGTCGTTGATCAGGGCGTTAAATACTTTATAATACGTGCTTTCTTTGAATATCGGGTTATAATCCCGCTGTTCCTATCGTGGATTCTATGCAGAATCAAAGGGTTATTTTTATGTGTTGCAAATTATGTTGCATAAACTCTCAAAATGTCTATTAGTTTTCTCGTTCATTTCCTTTTGGCGGTCATTCATGGCATGGCGGTAGATGGACTTGAGTACCGCATCGGAAGACCAGCCGCCCCGCTGCATAATATAAGCATCAGGGATTCCCAACGCATGCTGCACACTGGCTGAGTAATGCCGTAAATCATGGAAACGGAAGTGAGGGATATGGTGTTTTTTTAATACTTTTTGAAAGCATATGGTGATCGCATGGGGAGTTAAGTTTGTTATATATCCCTTTTTCTGTATCTTTTCAATAATAAAAGCAGGAGCATCAATATAACGGTCGCCGGACTCTGTCTTGGTTGTCTTAAGATACAATTTTTTATCAGCGCCTTGTACCAAAGAGTGGTGCACATGAATGATTGTCCCATTGATATCGTCTATGGAGAGACCACAGATTTCACCCCGGCGCATGGTACAAAATGCTCCAAGCAAAATAGGGATCTCCAGCTCTGTATCTTTCACAGAAAAAACTAGCTTTTTAATATCGGAATCGGTAGGAATATACAGATTCGGACGCACTTTTTGGGGCATGGTCGTATCTAATTTAAAAGTGAAGCCATTCGAGGAAAGAACAGATGAGATTAAGCCATGATAATTTCGTACTGTTTTTGGCGTTCTCTTTTTTGCCAGCTCATTGATCAATTCTTGTATGTGGATGGGTTGTATCTCACATATTTTTTTGGAACAAAAATCGTGATAGTTTTTCAGTAATCTGCTTTCAATGCTTTTGTAGCCTCTAATTGTGGAAGGAGAGAGTACAGGCTCTTTTTGGGAAATGTAGTCACTCAACGCTTTTTGAAATGGGATATTTTTTCCTTTTGCATTCCTAGTCTCCTTTGTGGCGGCATATTCAGCCGCAAGAAGTTCCGCTTCTCTTTTTCCGGCAGGGGAAGATGTGGTAGAAGTGAAAGATTTGTAGTGTCTCTTTCCAGATTCGTCCGTATAATCGTAGACAAGACATCTCCAACTGCCGCTTGGTAATTTTTTTGCTTTTGCCATAATTTTGTTCCTCCTTACTGAGTGTAGCGCTTTCCTTTCTTCTGGCGATTCTGTTTTAAGGCGTCTTGATTTATAAAATGCTGGAAAGACACAGGTTTATCGCAAAATAAATATTGTTTGTCCGAATTTCTGTGTTGCATTTTATGTTGCATCTTGTGGACAGAACGCCGGGAATAACGGAAAAGCAATGGATTGTCGTTACCAGGAAATTTATTTTCCTGTCGATTTTTATGATATAAGTTTACAAAAATAAACTTCATGGTATATAATAAACGAGATTGTGCCAAATAACATGTATATTAGATGGGAATGGATCCTATTTTTTAGATGGAAACAGCAAATTTATATCAATAGTTTGAAGATAAATGGAGTAAATACAAAAAAATGTTGAAAAAATTATTTCGTAAAAAAGTGTCAATCCTGATCTGGTTTTGTATCGGATGGATGATCGCTTTAAGCGTTTCTGCCATGTGGGTATGCGGAACTTGGAATTTGGATAAATTTTTAGATGTTGGTGAAGTATATGACTTTATGGAAAGGGAGTATGGGCTCTATTGGAATCCGCAGTTTGAACAACGGGAAGAACTGTTGATAAAAAACTTTGAAGAATCCACGGAGCGCACCATTCAGATTAACGGAAAGCAAGGGGAATGGAAATGGTTGTATATAGAGATTGCGTCGATGAACCAGCCGGAAATGGTATGGAAAGTATTGCTGTACCAGGAGAGTAATCTGGTCCAGGAGGAAACGATAACCCTTACCCAGGGAGGAAATGCAATGCTTTTAGCACAGAGCAGGTTTGACCAATGTTATATTAGCCTGGAAGGGCAAAAAGGTTTGGCATTTCGGATTAACAAGATGCAGTTATATGAGAGATTTCCAGAATTTAGCCTAAGAATCATTGTATTTCGTGCAATACTGGTATTTGCCTGTTACCTTCTGCTTTCCTTGATCTGGTGTTTATTGTGGAAGAAAAGCAAATATGCAGGGATTGGAAGGAAGATTTTAAATCGTTACATTGGTATCCTTCAGTATCTTTTTCGTTATATTATAAATACCCTGATCTTAGATCATACGGAGAATCTTTCTGGAAATATCAGGAGCAGGATCCGGGTCTCATTGATGCTGTTTTTGATTTTTTATATGAATTTTGTGGATATGCAGAACGAGTATATAGGAAATTTCCAGGTAACGTCGGCTGTGGGAGTTTTGTGTATTTTGTTGATTGCAGCATTGTCTGTGGAACGGCGGGCAGAGATTTTAGACTGGCGCAATTCCATCAGTTATGGATGGTTTGGCTTTTGGACGCTTGCATTTCTCTCAGAGATAACAGTGAGGCATCGGTTTTCGGCACAGGCGCCGATTATGATCTTGGTATTTGGATTTTTGTATTTTGTAATCGGAAATATGGAAAATTACCAGAGGTTTCTGGCAGATATTGTGTATACCATTGAGATTTTATTCTGGTTTTCCGTGGTATTTTGTATCTGTTTCCGCCCCCTGCGTGACCATATACGCTACACAGGGGCAAGTTATAACCCCGCTGTTTTTGCCATGTTCGAATTGGTGGCGCTGGTAACGTTTTTAGGGGAACTTGAGGTTGCTGTCAAGCAAAGAAAGAATCTGTGGAACAAGTGTCTTCATTTGTTAGGGGTGTGTATCAGTTGGTTTTTCATCTGGAGGACTCAGAGCTTTACAGCAATTATCATGGTTTTTCTGACATGTCTGATATTTTCTTACCGTGTTTTTCTCAGCCGGAGGAGATACAAAGGAGAAATCATTAAGATGTTAGTTATTTTGCCTTTGACCATGGCATTGTCTGGCGGTTTGTTGGAGGCGTCGCTGAAATTTGTTCCGATTTGGCTGGATTCGGAGATACTTTTTGATAAAGATGTGTATATCAAAGAATTGCCGGAAGAAGAAAACTTTTCTATTATTGTACATGCCTCTACCATGGAACGCTTTTCTACCAAAATTAAGAGTTTGACTTCCTTTGAAAATTTAAGTTCGGCAAGGAATTTGTATTGGTATTCCTATCTCCGCGACATGAATTTGTGGGGACATGGGAACAATGCCTTAGTGAGAGGAAAAGAAGGGAATCCCCACAATGCTGTGATAGGAATGGCATATCGGTATGGTATTTTTTCCGCAATTCCTTATACCATAATATTACTATATAGCCTGTATGATGGATGGAAGAAGATGTTTGTACAAAAGCAGCAGGGATATGGAACGTTTTTGCCCTTTGGGTATTATTTTGCTATTATTGGAATCTCCATGGCGGATAATGTGGAACAGCCCTGGCGATGGGTTCCATGGATCGTGCTGTATTTGATATTAGGCTGTACGTTTCCAGGAAGAAAGGCAGAAAAGAGATGAAAAGAAAAGGTGGATTAAAAATATTTGCCTGTCTGTTGGCAGGATTTTTGCTGTGTGTTATGGTTACCATGATGTATATTGGGAGAAAAGTGAATTTTGAACAATTTACCAGCGCTGGACAAGTATATGAATTTTCACAAAAACAGCTTAGGAAATCTGGAAAAAATGTTATTTACGACCAACAGGCAGGGGGATTCTGGATCAATGGAAAACAGACGGTTCAGAAGTATGTGCTCAACGGCAAGTTCCGTGCCTGGAAATGTGTTTATATCAATCTGGACAACATGAGCCAGGAGTCCATGCAGGCAGGAATTCTCTATCTGGACCGGGATAAGAAAAAAATAGCGGAACAGCCAGTGGTACTTGTGCCAGGTGAGAATTTGGTTTTTTTGGATGAAACGATTCCAATGTATGGGATGGGGCTTCGATTTTATGATGCCCAGAATCAATTTTTTTCCCTGGAATCCATACAACTTCGGGATGAAGTTTCTGGATTTCTTCCCTGGAGGGTGGCAAAAATACTTGCCATATCATTTTGTGGGTTTCTGATGGTATTTTTTGCATGTATGTGTATAGTAAAAATGGCAACCGGAAAAGCAGCAAGTTTATCTAGCAGATATCAATTATTGAAAGAAGAGATTGGCAGGGTTCAGTCCTGCCTACAGTATGCGTATCGGCTTTTGGCTGAGGATGCTGGAAAATGGCTGTCTAACAAAATTCCACCAGAGAAAAGAAGGGTATTTCGCACAATATTGTTTTCCTTGCTTTTTCTTTGGATGATACTTGCAGATGTTTTTGGCTGGTTTTTGCATAGTGTGTCTTGGAAATACGCGCTTTTTGTGTGTTGTATTTTTTTATGGGCAATTGCCTTGCTCTGTTGGGAGGGACCGAGGCAGGCGGTAAACCGCCAGGAACTTTTGACGATTTCCTGGCTGCATCCCATAGACTGGAGAAACCTGCTTGCTTTTTCCTGGTTCGCCCTGTGGATCGGGACAATGATTTCTGATGTGACAGCAAAAACAAGAATTCATTTTGTGGGCTATTTTATGGTATTTGCATGTGGAATGGTGATTTATATGTGGGATCATATGGAGCGCCCGTCCATACTGCTGAATGAAATCATGAAGGCACAGGAAATTATTTTTCTTTTTGCAGTGATATACCTTATGGTATTCCGCACCAAAAAGACGGCAATCCAGTATAATGGGATTTTTAACAGTTCTGAGGAATTTTCTGCCTATGCCCTGCTGATGTTTAGTATTTTTTTGGTAGAACTTGATAATATTTGGTATAAAAGGAAGAAATGGTTTTGGTATTTTTCCTATATGACAGGGGCGGGATTGTCCTTGTTTTTCGTATTTCGGGCAGGAAACCAGACAGGCTATGCTGCCGCAACATTGCTTGTACTTTGTTTTTTTCTGCGTATTTTTTTGCGTAGCAGGAAACTGCAGGAGAAAAAGTGGCGGCTGTTTTTTCGGGGAATCAGCGCTGCCGCCGCGGCATGCTGCGTGGTATGTCTCGTGCATGTTGCCGTGAAATATCTTCCATCCTATTTGAACTTGGAGATAGAGTATCAAGAGGAAATTCTTTTGACCAGTGTGCCAGAGGAAATGATGGAGGCGTTCAACCAGCTTGAACCTGGTTTGATGGAAGGAGTGGTTCAAGAAGACAACATTGAAGTTCCAGTTT
Source organism: uncultured Lachnospiraceae bacterium (assembly GCA_951801955.1). Taxonomy (GTDB): domain Bacteria; phylum Bacillota; class Clostridia; order Lachnospirales; family Lachnospiraceae; genus Petralouisia. Next base: position 79,637 of record CATOOV010000005.1, on the reverse strand, counting down.
GTCAGGAGGCATATCTGAGAAAACTAAGCCTTTTTGGAAGAGGAGAAAAAGTGCATGTATTCCGCAAGGCGGTTCCTGCATACAACGGATATCTCCAGATAGCATACCGTTATGGTGTTTTTATTCTGGTCCCTTTTATTCTGATTCAGCTTTGTATGCTGAAAAATGGCTTGAAAAGTCTGAAAAATATAAAAAAAAGCGGAAAAGACTGCGGAGTATGGATGCTTTTTTTGACAATTATCTATGTTTGTTTTAGTGTGAGAGGCAATTTAGAATACAATTTGTTTTCTCCTCTGTGGTTATGTTTCTATTTGGGTGCAGGTTACTGGTTTTCAGAAGGGTAGGAATATACTGGATGGTTGTAATTTGACAAAAGATGAGTTATAATGTGCAAGGAATAAGGGCAATTTTGGAAAAAATTGGATCTTATCCATAATTATATATACAAGTTTATGAGAAGGGGAATCTACGTGAAGATATTGATAGAAAACAACCAGCTTCTGCTGAAAAAACTGTTTTTCATTTTGTATGATATTGTGGCTGTAATTGCTGCAAGTATCTTAGCATTGATTTTGCGTTTTGAGGGACATTATGATTCGATTCCAAGGGAATATTTGGATAGAAGCCTACAGTACATTTCTATAGTGATAGTGCTTACGATTGTAATATTTTATGTTTTTCGGCTCTATGGCAGCCTGTGGAGTTATGCAGGTGCAACGGAACTTATGAATATTGTTGCAGGCAGCGCGATGTCCGCGGGAATCCAGATGGCGGTGATGGTGTTGTTCGATATGCGTATGCCAAGAAGTTATTATGTATTTTATGGGGGATGCCTGTTTGTGTTTGTAGTTGCAAGCAGATATTTCTACCGTACGGTCCGCACAATTCGGAAGAGACAGAAAGATGCAAAAACTTGTACCAATGTGTTGATGGTTGGCGCAGGCGGAGCCGGAAATATGCTGGTGCGGGAGATTCGAAACAGCAGCCATGTAAATAAGCGGGTAGTTTGTATTGTGGACGATTCAAAAGCCAAACAGGGAAGTTATCTGCATGGGGTGAAGATTTCGGGTGATAGAAATGATATTCCAAGGCTGGTAAAGAAATACCAGGTGGATGAGATTATGGTGGCGCTTCCCTCTGCCCCTGCAAAGGAAATCAAACAGATCCTGGATATCTGTAAGGAAACAGGATGTGAAATGAAACGTCTGCCAGGAGTTTACCAATTGGTGAATGGCGAGGTCAGTATCAGCACCCTGAAGGAAGTGGAGGTCAATGACCTTCTTGGCAGGGAGCCGGTGAAAGTGGATTTATCTTCTATATTAGATTATGTGGCAGGAAAGACGGTTTTGGTGACAGGGGGAGGAGGCTCCATTGGGAGTGAAATCTGCCGCCAGGTGGCACAGCACAATCCCAAAAGGCTGGTGATTGTGGATATTTATGAAAATACAACATATGATATTCAGAATGAACTGAAACAAAAGTTTCCAGAGCTGGAACTTACCGTGCTGATTGCGTCAGTTCGGAATACCAAACGGATGGATCTGATTTTTGAGAAATACCGTCCTGATATTGTTTATCATGCAGCGGCACATAAACATGTCCCCTTGATGGAGGACAGTCCCAATGAAGCGGTAAAGAATAATGTTTTAGGGACTTTAAAGGTAGTGCAGGCGGCCGACCGATGGCGGGTCAAGCGGTTTGTGATGATTTCAACCGATAAGGCAGTAAACCCCACCAATATTATGGGCGCGACGAAGCGGATCTGTGAAATGATTATCCAGACTTATAACAATCGGTCGCGTACAGAGTTTGTTGCCGTACGTTTTGGAAATGTGTTGGGCAGCAATGGCAGTGTGATTCCGCTATTTAAAAAACAGATTGCACAGGGTGGGCCCGTGACGGTTACTCATCCTGATATTATCCGGTATTTTATGACGATTTCAGAAGCGGTGTCCCTTGTGCTCCAGGCAGGAGCTTATGCGAAGGGCGGGGAAATCTTTGTATTGGATATGGGAGAACCGGTAAAGATTGCAGATTTAGCACGGAATCTGATACTTCTGTCCGGGCATAAACCAGGAGAGGATATTCAAATTGCCTACACTGGATTAAGACCAGGGGAAAAGCTTTATGAAGAAATGCTGATGGAAGAGGAAGGTCTGCAGGATACGGCAAATAAATTGATTCATATTGGTAAGCCAATTAAAATGGATGAGGAGCATTTCCTAATGCAGTTGGAAAATTTAGCGGCATATGTTGTGAAGGAACCGGAGGATATCCGCAAGTGTGTACAGGAAATTGTAGCTACGTATCATCCAAATTAGGTAAGACTTCCCACCGATTTGCCAGATATCAATAAGCCAAAATAGGGATATCTCAAGAGTATCCTTGATACCGTCCGGCGTTTCATAAAGTATACCTAAAAGGCATTTCCTTTTGCCGCCTGGCTGTCATAAGGGATAAGTAAATTAACAAAAATAGGAGATTATGAGAATGGAAAGGCAAAAAAAGATCATAATTCAGAAAGATAAACCATTAGATGAGAGTTATTCTTATGTTTTGACAGAAAAACAAAAACGATATTTACCCTTAAAGAGAACATTAGACATTGTGATTGCTGGCGGCGCCAGTATTGTTTTGGCTCCTATTATGGGCATTCTTGCGGTGGCAATAAAACTCGATTCCAAAGGACCAGTCCTATTTAAGCAGAAACGTGTGGGAAAAGATAAAGAATTTTTTGAAATTTGGAAATTTCGTACGATGTATGTGGATACGCCGAAGGATATGCCTACCCATTTGCTCAGTGACCCGGATGCTTATATCACAAGGAGTGGGCGTTTTATGCGAAAATATTCGTTAGATGAACTGCCTCAGCTTTGGCAGGTAGTGAACGCCACTTTGACATTGGTTGGTCCAAGACCAGCACTTTGGAATCAAGATGATTTGATTGCAGAGCGTGATAAATATGGGGCAAACCGTATTAAGCCAGGGATTACCGGATGGGCGCAGGTAAATGGAAGGGATGAGCTTGAGATACCGGATAAAGCAAGGTTTGATGGTGAATATACGCAGAAAATGGGGCTTTGGATGGATATCAAATGTTTTTTTGCGACGATTGGAAGCGTGCTGAGTTCCGATGGCGTTGTAGAAGGCGGTACGGGTGAAATGCATAAAGAAGGGGCAGATACGAGTTCCATCTTTTCACCAGAAAAAATTAAGAAAGATATCTGTACAGGTGCAGCTGTGATGGGAACAGCTTGTGTTCTTGGAATCGGGGCGATTTCTCTTATTTGGAAAAAGCTTCTAAATAAGCAGAAAAATTTTGCCGACCCTAAAAGAGACTCACACATTGTTTTGAAATTTACAGGCGCTGCTGCAGTTGTTAGTTTTGCAGCAACAATTTATACAAACATAAAAAGAAGAATCGCCCTGCAAGATAAGTTTGTGGAAGAAGATTTTCCTTTCTGTAAGGAATCTATGCCAGTTGTAGAATCTGGGCAAAAACATATTTTGATTACAGGCGCCAATTCTTATATTGGAAATGCTGTGGAAGCATGGCTGAATCAAACTCCTGGCAAATACATGATAGAAACTATGGATATGCTGGATGATGCGTGGAGAAACAATGACTTTTCTCATTATGATGTGGTATTCCATGTGGCTGGCATTGCCCACGCAGATGTGGGAAATGTTACAGAACAGCAGAAACAGCTCTATTATAAAGTCAATACGGAATTAGCGGTAGAAGTTGCGAACAAAGCAAAAGCAGCAGGTGTGAAACAGTTTATTTTTATGTCATCTATGATTGTTTATTCAGGATGCAAAGAAAAAATGATCAAAGCGGATACGAAGCCGCAGCCTCTGAATTTTTATGGAGATTCCAAATGGCAGGCAGATCAAAGAATCAGGGATTTGGAAGATGAATTGTTTCGGGTTGTTGTGCTGCGCCCCCCTATGATTTATGGGAAGGGAAGTAAAGGAAATTATCCAGAACTTGTGAAATTAGCGTCTAAGCTTCCGGTATTTCCGATTGTGAAAAATAAACGTTCTATGTTACATATTGACAACTTATGCCAGTTTGTAAAATTGATGATAGATAACCAGGAATCAGGAGTATTTTTTCCTCAAAACGCAGAATATACCAATACCTCTGATATGGTCGAGATGATTGCGGCGGTAAAAGGGCATCGTATTGTTATGCTTCCTTTTACAAATTTACCAGTCAAATTAATGGGTAGAATTCCAGGAAAAATCGGCAGTCTTGCAGAAAAAGCATTTGGAGATTTAACGTATGATATGGCTATGAGTGAATATAAGGAAAATTATCGTGTGAATTCACTGGGAAGGTCTATTGAATTGACGGAAGAAACGGCAAAGGGAGAAGGATGCCATTCTAATTTTACATCGGGTAAAGGGAAAAAAAGTATGAAGGTATTGATCATAACAAATGATGACCTTGGATTGTATAAATTCAGAAAAGAATTACTGGAATACTTGGTTAAGGAACATGAGGTCCATATTATGCTGCCAGAAGGGGATTATATTGAAAAATTGGAAGCATTGGGAACGATATTCCACCCTGCTGATGTTGACCGGAGAGGAAAAAATATTTTTCGGGATTTTGTATTATTTCAGAAATATTTAAAGACATTACGTGACATACAGCCAGATGTTGTCTTAACATATACGGTGAAGCCAAATATATATGGAGGTTTTGCCAGTCGTTTGCTGCATATTCCATATATTACAAATGTTACAGGCTTAGGGACGGCTATTGAAGCGAACGATGCTTTTAGTAGGGTATTACTGTATATGTATCGGAAGGCAGTAAAAAAAGCTTCTTGTATTTTTTTTCAAAACAAGGAAAACATGGAATATTTTGTAAAAGGTGGTCCAAAATATAAAAATATAAGGTTAATTCCTGGATCAGGCGTAAATTTAAAGGAACATTGTTTTGAAAAGTACCCAAGCGACCAAGATAACATTACATTTTTATTTGTAGGAAGATTAATGAGAAATAAAGGTGTACTGGAATTAGTGGAAGCGGCAAAAAGGCTTCACGAAAGATACGACAATCTTAGCTTTCAGTTGGTGGGATATTGTGAAGATGATTTTAAAGAAGAACTGCGCCAGAGCCAAGCACAGAAATATGTTGAATTGTGTGGTAAACAAGATGATATACATTCTTATATGAAAGAATGTTATGCTTTGGTTTTACCAAGTTATCATGAAGGAATGTCAAATGTATTGTTAGAGGCAGCGGCAACGGGAAGACCAGTCTTAACCACAAATGTTCCAGGATGCCAGGAAACTTTTGAGGAAGGGATTTCCGGGCTGGGATGTTCACCAGGCAGTGCAGATGAGTTGGAAAATGTAATGGAGAGATTTATTCATCTTGAAAATAGTGAAAAAGCAAAGATGGGTATGGCTGGGCGGAAAAAGGTAGAAAAGGAATTCGACCGCAATATCATTATCCGTGCGTATTTAGAGGAAATAAACAAAATACAAAATGAAAGAAAATAAATCATTTTTAAGGTTTAAACAGTGGAAATAGGAGGAAAGTGTTTTGGGATTATCTGAAAAACTGATAAAGAAACAAGAGAAGATTTCATTAATTGGGCTTGGATATGTAGGAATGCCGATTGCAGTTGCTTTTTCAAAAAAAGTGGGAGTCATAGGGTTTGATTTGAATGAAAAGAAAATTGAACTTTATCAAAAAGGTATAGATCCTACAAAGGAAATCGGAGATGAAGAGATTCAAAAATGTACGGTGGAATTTACTGCAGATGAAACGAAACTTCGTGAAGCCAAATTTCATATTGTGGCAGTCCCCACTCCGGTAAAGGCAGACCATACTCCAGATTTATCTCCGGTAGAAAGCGCAAGCAAAATTTTAGGAAGAAATTTAGTAGAAGGCTCCATTGTAGTGTATGAATCCACGGTATATCCGGGAGTAACAGAAGATATCTGTATACCGATTCTGGAAAAAGAATCTGGATTAAAATGCGGAAGGGATTTTAAAATTGGTTATTCTCCAGAAAGAATCAATCCTGGTGATAAAGTCCATCGACTTGAGACAATTACCAAGATAGTTTCGGGAATGGACGAGGAGGCGTTGGAAGAAATTGCCAATGTTTATCGTCTAGTAGTGGAAGCTGGTGTATATAAAGCGGATAGTATTAAAGTTGCAGAAGCAGCAAAAGTCATTGAAAACAGCCAGCGTGATATTAACATTGCCTTTATGAATGAATTATCTATTATTTTTAATAGGATGGGAATTGACACAAAATCTGTATTGGAGGCGGCAGGGACTAAGTGGAATTTTCTGAATTTCAGACCAGGATTAGTAGGCGGACATTGTATTGGGGTTGACCCTTATTATTTGACTTATAAAGCAGAACAGTTAGGTTATCATAGCCAGATTATCCTTTCTGGCAGAAGAATCAACGATGATATGGGAAAATATGTGGCAGAAAATTTAGTAAAAAATTTAATTAAAGCGGACAAGAGTGTAAAAAATGCTAAGGTTGCTATTTTGGGTTTCACATTTAAAGAAAATTGTCCTGATACAAGGAATACGAAAGTAATTGATATTGTAAATGAATTAAGGGAATATGGAATATATCCTGTGATTGCAGATCCACAAGCTGATTCTAGTGAAGCAAAATGTTTATATGATATTGAATTTACGGATTTAAGTGAGTTAAAAAATATGGATGCAGTAATTCTGGCTGTGGCGCATAAAGAATTTGTAAGCCTGTCAATGGAATTTTTAGATGGGTTATTTGTAAACAATAAGAGAATACTTTTAGATTTAAAAGGAATTTTAAATCGAAATGATTATGAGAATGCTGGATATATCTATTGGAGGTTATAAAATGAGTTATAAAAATCTTAAATTTCCTGAGCAATCCTTATTTTTGATTACTGGCGGCGCAGGTTTTATTGGTTCAAATTTATGTGAATCAATTTTAAATATGGGGCATAGAGTGCGTTGCCTGGATGATCTGTCTACGGGAAAAATTGAAAATATTGATTTATTTACAGGTAATCAAAATTATGAATTTATCAAAGGTGATATAAAGGATATCGATATTTGTATGAGTGCATGTAAGGGAGTGGATTATGTCTTGCATCAAGCTGCATGGGGAAGTGTTCCGCGTTCGATTGAGATGCCTCTATTCTATTGCGCAAATAATATTCAGGGGACTTTGAATATGCTGGAAGCAGCACGGCAAAATAATGTAAAAAAATTTGTTTATGCAAGCAGTTCTTCTGTCTATGGGGATGAGCCTAATCTTCCTAAATGCGAGGGGGTAGAGGGGAATTTATTATCACCCTATGCCGTGACAAAACGGTGTGACGAGGAATGGGCAAAACAATATACAAAGCATTATGGGTTAGATACCTATGGAATGCGTTATTTTAATGTGTTTGGAAGAAGGCAGACGCCGGACGGCGCATATGCTGCAGTGATCCCAAAGTTTATTAAACTGCTTATGAATGATGAAATACCTACAATTAATGGGGATGGAAAGCAATCCAGGGATTTTACCTACATCGATAATGTAATTGAAGCAAATTTAAAAGCTTGTCTAGCCTCCCATGAGGCGGCAGGGGAAGCTTTTAATATTGCTTATGGCGGGCGTGAATATCTGATTGATATATATTATCAATTAGCGAAAGCATTGGGAAAGAATATGGAACCCAATTTTGGACCAGATCGTGCCGGTGACATTAAACATAGCAATGCAGATATTTCCAAGGCAAAAAAATTATTGGGATATGATCCACAGTATAGTTTTGATGATGGCATTAAGCTTGCAATTGACTGGTATAAGGAGAATCTATAATAGATTTAGAATTATTCAGATGGGATATTATTTGGGAGAAAAGTACTTTGTAGCATAATGGCGTTGTTAAAAGAAACTTATCAAGCTATGCATGACGTGCGTTTTGCAACAAGAACGCTGGTGGTGTTCTTGAACTGGTTTTTAATAGAAAAATATTAATATAGAAGAATTGTTATCACGTGCAAGGACACCATGAGCCTATGGTTCTTTTTGACTTATACAAGAGATAATAAGTGGGGGGATTGTTGATGTTATTTAACTCATATGTTTTTATATTGTTTTTCTTACTAGTTTGTATTATTGGATATTTGTATTATTGGATATTATGGTTTGAATTATAAAAGAAATGATATCGGGCAGTTTTTCTTGTTGGTGATGTCATTATGGTTTTATGCGTACTTTAATATTAGCTATCTGAAAATTATTGTGATTAGTATCGTTGCAAATTATGGTATATATTTTATTTTTCAGAAAATTTCTGGAAAGAATATCAGAAAAATAATATTGGTCATGGGTCTTGGTTTTGATCTAGGTGTGCTGGCATACTTTAAATATATGGATTTTTTTATTATGAATATCAATAAAATATTTCATATGGAACATCAATTATGGGGAGTGCTCCTTCCGTTGGGAATTAGTTTTTTTACTTTTCAGCAAATTTCCTTTATTGTTGATGCTTATAGGGGGGGAAGTACCAAAGTATAATTTATTGTATTATGTCTCTTTCGTTACTTTTTCCGCAACTTATTGCAGGTCCTATTGTCACACATGATGAATTGGTTGTTCAGTTTTTGGATGAAAAACGCAAAAAGATTGATTGGGACAATATGGCAAAGGGGATTTATATTTTTATTCTTGGTCTTTCAAAAAAAGTTCTATTGGCAGATACGTTTGGTAATGCGGTGAACGTTTGTTTGGGTAGAGGGCTGCCAACAATGGCTTGATACTACAAATGCCCTGGTTGTTATGTTGTCTTATACGATTCAGATCTATTTTGATTTCAGTGGATATTGCGATATGGCAATTGGTATCGGAAAAATGCTTAACATTGATTTGCCTATAAATTTTGATTCACCATATAAAGCGTTGACAATCACAGAGTTTTGGGAACGATGGTATATTACCCTCACACGATTTTTTACAAAGTATGTTTATATTCCGCTGGGAGGAAATAGAAAAGGGGCAACCAAAACATATAGAAATATGTTGGTTGTTTTTCTGGCAAGTGGATTTTGGCATGGCGCCAATTGGACATTTGTATTTTGGGGCATATGCCATGGTGTTTTTTGTGTAATAACCCGGCATTTTCGAACATTTTTTGAAAAATTACATCCAGCATTAAATTGGATTATTACATTCGGATTTGTGAATATCATGTGGGTTTTTTCCGGGCAGATTCCTTTCTGGATGCCCTTAAATTTTTAAGACGAATTATAATTTGTAGTTTTGGTAAAATTAATAGCGATATTTTAAATTGTTTTAAATTACCTGAAATAGAATTCCTTTTACAAGATATCCCACTAGATGCAACATATCCATATTTTATAGTAGTTGCGTTTTTTATCCTTTCTATTTTAATAATTCTAGTGAGTCGGAATGCATATGAAAAAATGGAAAATTTTAAGGCATCGGAATTTGATAAAACTTTTGGGGTTAGCTCGGTGAAAGTTCCCTTTTCAGGTGGAAGTTATAAAGAAATAAATGATCATCTGAAAATTGCATTGGAGTCTAACCCAAAGATAAAAATGATTTTAAGGTGCCTTGATTATAATAGGATCTTGGATCCGCCAGATGAGATGAGGTATGAAGAAAGTAATTATCCTAGGTATCTATATGATAAAATTTATTACAATGATGTGAAATATATTTTGAATAAAACTGTTTTGTTCCATGACACGATTTCCGTAATAAAATATACAAGAAATGGTGGAATGACAACTGATTTTGATACTTACAGTAATTGGATGGATTCCTGTATATTTGGTAAAGACGCGGTGGATGCTACCTATACAAGAGAGAAAAAAGTTGAGAAAAGTCTCCCTATCACAGGGGAAGATTATAAAAACATTACAGAAAATGTAACACGAAATGTTACAAATTTAGCAGACAAGTATCCAGAAACAGAATTTTATCTGTTTTTTTCTCCATATAGTATTTATTTTTGGGACAGCCTGAACCAAGCAGGGGCATTAGAGCGGCAATTGGAAGCAGAGAAATATATGATAGAGTTGCTTTTGCAGCATGAAAATATTCATATCTTTTCTTTTTTTACAGAATATGGGATGATTTGCGATTTGAATAACTACAAAGATATTGCTCATTACAGTGAAAATATCAATTCTCAGATCCTTCATTGGATGAATCAGGGCATTCATGAATTAACAAATGAAAACTATAAAAAATATTGTGAATCAGTGCAAAAGTTTTATAAAAACTATAATTATGACAGCTTGTTTGAATAAAAAAGACAGTATTTTTAGCAAGTATAGGTGTTTAACTTGTAACAACTAGTAAAGGTTGGTATAATTGACCATAAGTGTATGGAGGCAATTTTGACATGGATAGTGAGTTCTGGCCTAAGGAAAAATTAAATTTAAGAAACGCCATCGGCATGCTTGCTACAGAGGATAGGGCAGCTTTATTGACAAAAGCAAATCAGAATATGATTATATGCCATACAAAAGAAAATAATTGTTGTGTGGTAACTAGAACATTGATATAATTGGAATGATTAAGCATCATAAAACAAGTTAGAGATTACATAATGAATATGGGGTAATTGTGTTAGTTTAATTAACCAGGCAAACATAGGCAAACCCAACGCAAGGAGGAAACAAAATGGCAAGAGATAGGCAGAATTATGATTACCGGGATGAGGAACGGAGGAAAACCAGGAAGAAAAAACGGAAGAAAAGGAAGGTTATCTTATTTGTTGTGCTGATCTTACTGGCATTAATTATGATTCCAGTGGCGTTTTCCTGGAGCAAATATGAAAAGCTGGGAAAGATTGTAATCAATGATAAAGACGTCAAAATGAATCAGTTGGATCCAGAAACTGAGAAAGCAATGGAAGGTTATGAGAGTATTGCTTTGTTTGGGCTGGACAACCGTTCCACAGGTAATTTTGAAAGCGGGAACAGCGATACCATTATCGTGGTAAGTATCAATAAGAAATCCGGGGAGATCAAGATGGCTTCCGTATACCGTGATACGTATTTGGATATCTCTGAAAATAATTTTCGCAAGGCAAACGCAGCCTATGCCAGTGGAGGACCAAAACAGGCAATTGAAATGCTCAACAAAAACCTGGATCTGAATATTACGGATTATGTCAGCGTAGATTTCAGTTCCCTGGTAGATGCGATTGACCTGCTGGGCGGAATTGAACTGGATATAGAGGAAGATGAAGTGGGATATATGAACGACTATATCGCTGCGACCAATGAGATTACCGGTCACAGCAGCGGGCAAGTATCGGCAGGGCAGGGAGTCCATGTGGACGGTGTCCAGGCTACCTCCTATGCCCGTATCCGTTATACCGCTGGATGGGATTACAAACGTACAGAACGCCAGCGTACAGTAATTACTAAGATGTTTGAAAAAGCAAAACAGTGCGACCTTTTGAAATTGAATAAGATACTGGATGAATTGCTTCCGCAGATTTCTACCAGTTTAAGCCCCACAGAGCTTTTAGGGCTTGCCACTGGGGCGGGCAAATACCATATGGGCGATAATACAGGGTTCCCCTTTGACAAAGAGTCTGGAAGCGTGGGAAGCCAAGGAGATATGGTAATTCCTCTTGACCTGGAAAACAATGTGGTGCAGCTCCATCAGTTCCTGTATGCCAATGAGACATATACTCCGTCCCAGACGGTCAAAGACTTAAGCGCTGCTGTTCATGCCAATACTGGATATTAATCGATAGATAGAACAAATTTGGAATGTTGTCACAGATATAAGGACCATGAGAACTGGGGTGATAAGGTTATGATGGAATTATGGAATTTTGCCAGGATCTGTACCATGACATTTGTATGCGTATTGCTTTTGGGAATTGGAATTGAGGCAGAGGCAGCAGTGCCTGGTGCGGTAACTGGATTGAAACAGGTGGATGCAGGGCCCAATAGTGTGGAGATTCGCTGGGATGCAGTAATCGGCAACCATATGATGTATAAAGTAGAACTGTGCGCAAATCAAAGTTTTATGGGCGGCGTCATGGATAACCTGGAATATAACAGCAAGGAACAGATTGTTGGAGCGGCGATAAATCCCGACCAAAGTTTTCGGGGATTAAGCCCAGGCAAGAAATACTATGTCCGGGTAACCGCTTTTTCAAATTCAGGTTCCCCTGATTACAAATGTACCTGGGGTCCAAAATCGAAAGTGCTGGAGGTGGTAACGGCGCCGGCAAACAGTAATATTGAGAATTTTACGCAGACAAAAGCGTCCGAAACATCCATTACCCTGTCTTGGAAGAAATATTCGGAAGCTAATGCATATCAGTTGGTATATGCAAAAAAAGGTTCTGGAAAAAGAACCACTTTAAAATTAGGAGATGTAAAATCTTGTACGGTCAAAAAGCTTAGTAAAAATGGGGAGTATCAGTTTTGGCTGTGGCCAGTAAAAAAGAGTGCAGACGGTTTTCGTGCATTAAATGGAAAAGGGAAGACATTGTATTGGTGTTCGGTATTGCCTACCAAAGTAAAAGGTGTAAAGTGTGAATTTGGAGATCCTTCCTCTAATTTTTTGGATATAAGCTGGAATTTGCATAAATTGGCGAAAGGTTATCAATATCAGGTTTATACAGAAGGCGGGAAGAAAGCATTACTTACCGGAAAAAAAGCTGGGAAGGTGAAAAAGACGGATGTTACCAGTGATAAGCTCAAAGGGCTTCGCTTTCTCAGGCTGAGAATGCGCGGGTATGTCAAAATAGATGGGAGCGCCAAGTATGGGGCATGGTCCGACTGGACCTATTTTTCCAGACAGCCGAAACTGACCTTAGAGAGTGCCAAAGACGGCATGAAATTATCCTGGGGCAAGGTGGAGGGTGCAACAGACTATACCGTGTATCTATCCGATAAGAGGGCATCCGGTTATAAAAAGGCTGGGAATACCAAGAAGACTTCTTATACTGTGAAGAAATGGGGCAAATCGAATCTGGAAACAGGGAAAATGTATTATTTTATTGTAACAGCTAATAAGAAAGTAGGAAAGAAAACATTCCACAGCCCCAAAAGTTATTGTTTCTGGCGTACATATGGAAAATAAAAGGAATATCAGGCAAGAGAAATGAGAGAAAAAGTAAATAAGGTACTTTTATTTTTAAAAGGGAAGGAATATATGACAGATTGGGGGCGTTTTTGTTTTTTTGCTCTTTTTGTGGGATGTGTACATTTGATTTTGGCAGCGCTGGGGGCAGTTATGTGCTGCCTGCCTTTGGCGGCTGCGAATCTGCTTGTGTCGGTTTTGGATTTTTTGATCATTGGAAGGAGCAAAAAGTGTAAAAGCTATTTTGGATGGATTGGCGTTGTGTATTTTGGGACATGCGTCCAGTCGCTGTTATCTTGTTATCTGCTGGGATGGACCTATGGGTTTTCACTTTATAACTTGGTGATGATACCAGTGTTGTTTTATGTCATGTATTTGACAGAGCATGTGGTGAACCCTCAAAAATATGCTTTGATTTATACACTTGTAAACTGTGTTGCAACATTGATATTGAGAAAATTCGTATATGAAGGAAAACCAGTGTATGAGTATCCTGTTTATACAGACTTTAAAATTTCGTTTATAAATAATATTATTTGTTTTCTGATCCTTGTGTGTTTTTCTACCTTATTTATATTGGAACTAACGGCAAATAGGAGGGAATTGGAAGAGCAGAATGAGAAATTAATACGGCTTGCAAATTATGATGAACTCACAAAGCTTCGGAACCGCAGAAGTATCCTGGATGAGTGGAAAAACTTAAAACGCAGTGATTACTGTGTAGTTATGGGAGATATTGATGATTTTAAAAAGATCAACGATACTTATGGACATGAACAGGGGGATGAAGTTTTAAAGGTGGTGTCATCTTGTATGGCTCATGCAGTGGAACCCATTGATTATGTCAGCCGTTGGGGCGGGGAAGAGTTTTTGATGATTGTATTTGGGAATATGGAGTATGCCTTGAAAGTAGTTGGAAAAATCCAGCAGGATTTGAAGAGGGCTGATTTAGAGGTGGAAGGGCAAAAGATTGTGGTGACCATGACCTTTGGAATTTCTGAGCGGGACAGTATTCCTGATGGAGATATTGATGAGTTGATTCGCCAGGCAGATCATCGTCTGTATCAAGGAAAACGCAGTGGAAAGAATTGTATTATTTGTAAGGATACATGAAAAAATGATTAGTAAATGTTGGGAGTGTGCAGAAAATAGTTTCTGTGCACTTTTGTTCTCATATAAGAAAGTCCCCCGAATTTCCTATATGAGAAAATAAATATGCGCACTCGTGCGAAGAGAAGATGTCACTGCGTGACCTCACTCGGCGCAGCAAAGTGTGCAACCCCATTCCCCCAAGAATGGGGGCAAGGAGACACCAAAATGCACACGCGCACAAGAGGAACATGTCACTTCGTGAGTGTGCGTGGCACGGAACAAAAGATGCGTTAGAAAAAGAAGTTGGTCGCGGAGGTGCGTGAAACGCACCTTTGTTCTATATTAGGAAAGTTCTTTAAACTTTCCTAATATAGAACACCAAAATGCGCACGCGCACAAGAGGAACATGTCACTTGGTGAGTGTGCGCGGCGCGGAACAAAAGATGCGTTAGAAAAAGAAGTTGGTCGTGGAGGTGCGTGAAACGCACTTTTGTCCTATGAAACCACAAAATGGAAATACAAAATAATTTGTGATCTTGTACTTCTAAAAAAATTATGATACGATAACTACGGTTTTTGAAAAAGAAAAAGAAATGGAGTGAGGAAGATGAGAAAATTTCAGCAATGGGCTGCAGCGATATTGTCTGTTTGCATGGTAATATCCTCAGCACAGATCCGTGTGCAGGCACAGAATTTGTCCCAAGATACTACAAAGACCATATGGGAAGGGGAAGAAACAGAGGGGGATTTGCTGAAGGAAACAAAAGAAGTGCAGTTAGAGAACGAAGAAGGGAAAGAAGAAAAGCAATTAGAGAGTGGAGAAGGGAAAGAAGAAAAGCAGTTAGAGAGTGAAGAAGGGAAAGAAGAAAAGCAGTTAGAGAGTGAAGAAGGGAAAGAAGAATGGTTAGGCAGAGAAAAAACCATCCAGGAAGAGTCTCAAAGCAGACAACGAATGGAGGAGCAGGACTTCTTAGCGGGAGAACTTAATTTTATGATGCAGGAAAGTAACTATATTCAGTCGCCTGGCGTACAGAATATAGTAGCAAGCCTGGGTAGCGATGGTTTAGTAATAGAACATGCACAGCTTTATTACCAGAATCAGGCAGGTCAGGAATATATCACAGATGCAGCGGCAATTGTTGATAATATGGTAAAATTCACCATGGAATATGCCGATAATACACAGACCGGAATATATCAACTGGTGGAAGTCAGATATCGTGCCGATGGCAAAGAGTATCGTGCCGTGCTTGCAGAGCTGGGCATGGAAGTAACTTACGGCGTCAACCAGGATGTGGAGACAGAGCCAGATGACATACTGTTAGATGAAGACATCCTGGAAGAGGTGGAAGCAAACGTAGTGACTATGGACGGGGAGGGAAATCCTGTGTCCGAAAATTCACTGGGGGATATTTTAGAAGAAGCAAAGGAGGAAGGCAAGTTTGAGGTTTCTCCGAGAGCGGCATCCCCAACGGCAAGCAAAAAGGTCATTGTATTAGATCCTGGTCATGACAGCACCCATGCCGGCGCTAGGGGAAATGGTTGTAAAGAGGAAGAACTGGTATTAAAGATTGCGAAATACTGCAGGACAGAATTAAAAAAATATGCGGGTGTTACGGTATATATGACAAGAGAAACGAATAGCTGTCCATATGGAGGCTCTACTGTCGGCTCTGCTACCTGTAATGCCGCGAGGGTAGAATTTGCGGCAAACAAAAAGGCAGACGTGTATGTGAGTTTTCATCTGAATTCCAGTGCCAGCACCTCTCCAAGTGCCAGCGGGGTCGGAGTATATTATCCAAACGGCAATTATCGTCCAGAACTTGGAGCAGAAGGCAAGGGGCTTGCCTGGGAAATTTTCCAGAAGCTGAGCGCTTTGGGATTGTCTACTTGGGCAGATGGAATCCTGATACATAACTCAGAAAATAATACGACCTATCCAGATGGTTCCCTTGCGGATTATCTCGCCATTATACGCAGAAGCAAGCTTGCTGGGTTTCCAGCGGTGTTGATTGAACATGCATTTTTAAGTTATGCGTCTGATGTCAGTGGATTTTTAAATACGGATGCCAAGCTGAAAAAATTAGGCGTTGCTGATGCCAAAGGGATTGTGGCATATTATGGGCTAAAAAAAAGGGGCAGCAAGCCGGAAATCCAGTCAATCCAGTCTAGAAAGAGCAATGTACTGCAGATAAAATGGAGTGAGGTAAAGAGTGCAGCTTCCTATCAGGTATACCGCAGTGATCCCAAGACAGGGGCTTATAGCAAAGTGGCAGATGTCAAGGATTGCTCCCTTGATGACAAGGGAGTGAAGTCAGGTATTACTTACAATTATAAAGTTCGCGCCGTATATACGGATGGGGAGAAATCTTCATTTTCAGCCATACATTCTGGTAAGGCACTGACAGCTCCGAAAATTACCAGTATCAGCTCAAAAAGTGGCAGCAGCCTTAAAATTACCTGGAAGAAAGTTTCGGGAGTGAAAACGTATGAACTTGTGCGTAAAGATTCTTTGAATGGAACCTATCAGAAAATTGCCACGATAGATGCAAAAGCAGGAACTGTTTATACAGATAAGGCAGTGAAGAAACATAAGAGATATTATTATAAAGTACGTGCCAGAGGCGGGGAGAAAAATGGTTACAGCAGTTATTGTACAGAGGCCTATGGATGGGTAGTGAAAAAAACTTCCATTACCAGTGTTAGTTCCAAGGACAGCACATCACTCCTAGTCCAATGGAAAAAGATCAACAATGCTTATGCATACCGAGTGAAAAGAAGCACAAACAAAAGCGGGACTTACCAAGTTGTAGCAGTGATTAAAAACGGTGGAACTTCCTATATGGATATGAATTTGATACCAGAAAAGCAATATTATTACAAGGTGGAAGTGGTAAACCGGGTCAATGGAATCAATGGTTCCAGCGGTTACTGTAGTGCAGTGGGCGGAAAGACCGTTACAAGTACCACGGTCAGTTATGTAAGGTCGTATGGCACTGGAAGCATGGAAGTGAAATGGAAAAAATCGCCAGGCGCCTATGCATACAACATTAAGCGCAGTACCAAAAAGAATGGTTCCTATAAGAAAATTGCTGAGATTCGGGATGGCAAGGTGACACAATATGTAGATCGGAATGTGGAAGGTGGGAAACGGTATTATTATGTGGTGGAGACAGTGGTAAAAAACAAGGGAGTGAAAGGATATAGCGGTAATTCCAAAGCGAAATCGGCAATTAATTTGCAGAAGGTACAAGTGGAAAATGTCCAGGCAGGGAACAAGGGAATTACATTGACTTGGAAGAAAGCAGCAGGGGCGAATTGCTATCAAATCATGCGCAGCGCCCAAAAATCCACGGGGTTTGTTGAGGTCGCCAAGATAGAAGGAGGAGATATTACAAGTTTTACTGACACAAAGGTAAAAGCAGGGTCCAGATATTATTATCGGATCCGCGCAGTCCGGGAAGGCAGCCATACAGGACGTGGAAGTTATGGAAAGATTGCGGAAAAACGGATGCTGGCAGCCCCGGCATAAGTGGGAGCGGTGTCTCATGCGGTATTATCAAATATCGCTGAGGCACTATACAAGGAAAGTACATGATGGGATGGATGATTTAGAGGAGGAAAAAGAGGAATATATGAAATTAACAAACAAAGTGAAGTTGATAGCATGGCTGCTTGGGGCAGCTGTTCTGATCACGGAGGTCTGTGGGAATAGTGTTGTGACGTATGCAGTGCAGCTTCAAGAGGAAACAGGCAGCGGGAATGATGAATTGTTAGAACAGCCAGACAGCGGCAAAGATGGCATACAAGACAGGATGGAAGTCAGTGGTGACAATGGTTCAGAACAATCTGAAAGAATTGGCATGGATGATAACAGTTTGAGTGAAGGCCAGATAGAAGATTTGAATGGGACAAGTGGTACTTTGCAGCAAAATTTATTGAAATCTGAGAATTTGCAGGGGCAAGAGGCACAGGAACCTACACCGGAGGAAGCTTTTGCAGCGCTGTTGCAAGAGTATGATATGTATGGTGTGCTTTCCAATAACACAGACATTCCCATTTACCAGGAGCCATCACAGGGATCCTCTGTAATGAAGAAGCTGCCCAGCGGTTACCAGGTACGGTTTCTGGGAGTCGTACTGGAAGTGGATGAACTGTGGTTCCAGGTTGCGTTTGGAATGAATGATGTGGAGTACACAGGTTATGTCCAGAGTAGTTTTGTGGTGTCTGGAGATACCAGGCTGGAAGAATGGAAACAGCAAAATTTGAATGAGCTTAAGAGAAGGGCGGCGGGAATCAAGACGGCAAATGTGCTGGGCGGTACCAATCTTTCTTCCTTTCCTTCCAGTTACCGTACTTATATTAAGAAGTTAATCCAGGCACATCCCAACTGGACGTTTGTACCAATGAATACTGGGTTAAAGTGGTCAGATGTCGTGAAAAATGAGATGGTATATGAAAGAAATCTGGTTGAGCTGAGTCACCCTTTTAATTGGAAGTCTATAGACCCAAGGGATTATGATGCAGCTACTGGTCAGTGGAAGGTCAAAGATGGTAACACCTGGGTGCAGGCGACAGAGCCAATTGTAAAGTACTATCTGGATCCACGTAATTTTTTGAATGAAACTTCCGTATTCCAGTTTGAGCAGTTGACCTATAACAGCGCTTATCATACAGAATCCGGCGTGGAGAAAATTTTAAGCGGTACCTTTATGAGTAAAAAAAAGTTGGAGGATGGCTCTGGCGGGGGGATTACCTATGCCAAGGCATTTATGAAGATTGGGAAAGCCCTGAAGGTCAGCCCTTATTTTCTGGCAAGCCGTATTCGCCAGGAGCAGGGGGTAAATGGAACTTCTAAATTAATTTCAGGAACTTATCCAGGATTTGAGGGCTATTATAACTATTTTAATATCTCTGCCACTGGTATCGGAGAGGAAGTAATCATCAATGGTTTGAAGGAGGCAAAAAAAGAAGGGTGGACGACCCGCTATGCTGCATTGTATGGTGGTGCAAAGAAAACGGTAGACTCACATGTATCAAAAGGCCAGGATACGTTATATCTGCAGAAATTTGATGTGGATGATTCTTATTTTGGATTATACTGGCACCAATATATGCAGAATTTGCTGGCGGCAGACAGTGAAGGCAGAAATATCCGCAACAGTTATAATGCTATGGGAGTGATCAACAACAGTTTTGTATTTAAAGTGCCTGTTTACAAAAATATGTCCGCATCATCCTGTCCCCTGCCAGGAGATTCGTTACAGCAGCCAACGATTAAAGTATCTAAAAATGGTTATACTTCCGCAAAGCTTTCCTGGACCCATGTTGGTGGCGCATCAGGATATCGGGTGTATCGCAAAGAAGGTGCAAAAGGAAGTTATAAGAGGATAAAGACACTGGAGAAAGAAGAAAAAACTTCCTATGAGGATAAAAACATAACTCCAGGAAAAGTGTATTATTACAAAGTACGCGCTTTTGTCAGATTAAATTCAGGAACGCAGTATTCCAAATATTCTTCCGAGAAAAAGGTAAGTTATGCGATACCTGCCACTTCCTGGACAAAATTTACAGTAAAAAATTATACAGCGGTAAAAATGACTTGGAAGAAAGCGTCTGTATCAGGATACCGTATCTATCGAAAGATAGATTCTGGAAAGTATGTCCACATCCAGTCTGTAAAAGGGAAAGATTCCATAGCATTTACAGACAAAACGATACTTCCAGGACATACCTATTCCTATAAGATCCGCGGATATAAGACGATAGGGGGCAAGAACTATTTCTCTTCCTATACCAGTGTAAAGACAGCAAAAATCAATATGGATGTACCGAAACTGAGCAGCATTTCTATTTCTGGCGTGAACAAGGCAAAGCTTACTTGGAAACAGGATTCCAAGGCGACAGGCTATTATGTGTATCGTTCCACCAAAGAAAAGGGAGGGTACAAGAAAGTTAAGGCTATTGACAGCAATAAGGTATTAAAATGGACTGACAGCAGTATAAAACCAGGTACTACGTATTATTATAGGATACGTTCGTATGTGAAATCTTCCTATGGAAAGAAAAGTTCCAGCTATTCCAGGGTTTTGATGGTTAAGACGAAGATTACAAAGCCAACCCTCAGCACGGTTTCTGCATCTGCCGCGGGAGTTAAGCTGAAATGGAAGAAAAACGATGATGCGACAGGTTACCAAATATATCGTTCCGCTTCCTACGGCGGAAAATATACATCCTTAAAAAAGGTCACGAAGAATTCTACCGTGACCTTTACGGATAAAAATGTTACGCTGGGCAAAACTTATTATTATAAAGTCAGAGCTTATAAGACCATTGGAAAAAAGAATCAATATTCCAAATGGTCTTCCATTGTATGTGCACAGCCAGAGCTTGCCGAGACGCAATTTACAAAGATTTCTGGCATCAGTTCCAGCAAGGCTGCCCTGAAGTGGAAGCAGATATCTGAGGCGCATGGGTATAAATTGTATCGTAAGACAGGAATAAATGGAAAATACCAGGCGGTGAAAACCGTCACCAACTCGAAAACCACAAGCTATACCGACCAGGGTTTGAAAAAGAACAAGGTTTATTACTATAGGATACGGACGTGGAAAAAGGTGGATGGAAAGGTTCGTTATTCGGCATATTCGAATGCATGGTGTGTCCAGACAAAATAAAAAGGAAGTTTGATTATGAAGATTACTCCTTATCGAATCAAAAAGGGAATCCGTTATCTGAAACATTATGGTCCCAAGGCTTTTTTGAATCGGCTCCGGGATAAGTTAGAACCAGATGATGTACCCTATGGTCCCTGGTTTGAAAAATATAAGGCAGATGCGGAGGAATTGGCAAGGCAGGCAAAGAATGAGAAGAAATTTGCATATCGTCCCTTGGTCAGCGTCATTGTGCCCTGTTACCAGACACCAGAAAAATATTTGATTGAGATGCTTGATTCAGTGAGAATGCAGTCCTACAGCAATTGGCAGCTCTGCCTAGTGGATGCCACGCCTTCCGGCGGACTTGCAGGAATTGTGGAAAGCTACTGTAACAATCATCAAGAAAAACGGATCTTATATCACTTTCTTGGAGAGAATTTAGGGATTGCAGGAAACACCAATCGGGGCATTGACTTGGCCAAGGGAGAATGGATAGGGCTGCTTGACCATGATGATTTATTGGCGCCGGAAGCGCTGTATGAGATGGTTTCATTTATGAATCAGGAACCAGAGGCAGATATGATCTATTCTGACGAGGACCAGGTGGAGGAACAAAAGCACAGATTAGAACATAAAAAACCACATTTTAAGCCGGATTTCAGTCCGGATCTTTTGCGTTCTAACAATTATATCACACATTTTCTCTGCGTAAAGCGTAAGACAGCCAAACAGGCAGGAGGGCTGCGGGGGGAATTTGACGGCGCACAGGATTATGATTTTATCCTTCGATGCACAGAACTTGCAAAGAAAGTAGGACATGTGCCGCGTGTCTTGTATCACTGGCGGGTGCACAGTAATTCTACGGCAGATAACCCATTAAGTAAAACATATGCTTATGAAGCTGGGCGCCGTGCTGTGGAAGAACATTTAAAGCGGGTAGGGCAGCCTGGAAAGGTGAGCCAGCTTATGCATTTTGGATTTTACCGCGTGTCTTATCCGGTAACTGGGAATCCGCTGGTATCGATTCTGATTCCCAATAAAGACCAGTCTGCCACCCTGCGGCGGTGTATAGACTCTTTAAAGAAATCTACTTGGAAGAATTATGAAGTGGTAATTATAGAGAACAACAGTGTGGAGCCGGAGACATTTGCATATTACAGGGAACTTTGCGGATATCGCCCTCAGACCGCTGTCTTTGGCAATGAGGCATTACAGGACTGTAAACAGGAAGAAGGACCAGAACATTTTAAGACAGACGAAAATTCTATATACGGCAAGGGAGTTCTTCCTGGCGGTCAAACAGTCAAAGTGGTAATCTGGGACAGAGAGTTCAACTATTCGGCAATCAATAATTTTGGCGCATCGTTTGCAGAAGGGGAATATTTTGTCCTTCTCAACAATGATATTGAGATCATCACAGAGAGCTGGCTGGAAGAACTGCTGGGGAACTGCCAGAGACCAGAAGTTGGCATTGTGGGCGCAAGGCTGTATTATCCAGATAATACCATCCAGCATGCAGGAATTGTTGTAGGAATTGACGGAATTGCTGCAAATATGTTTCCTGGATTGCGCCGGGGGCAGGAGGGATATTACCATAAGGCGGCAATCCAATTGAATTACAGTGCAGTCACGGCGGCATGCTTTATGGTTTCGAGGAATGTATATGAGAAAGTCCATGGATTGGAAGAACAGCTTGCGGTGGCATTTAACGACCTGGATTTTTGTCTTCGGGTGGGAAAGGAAGGTTATCTGGTGGTGTATAATCCCTTTGTGGAAGCTTATCACTATGAATCAAAATCCCGCGGAAAGGAAGATACCAAAGAAAAAGTATATCGGTTTGGAGAGGAAATTGAGTTTATCCGTACCAGGTGGATTGATTTGCTCAAAGAAGGCGACCCTTATTACAATCCCAATTTCTCACTGAAAAAATGTAATTATGCCTTAAAGCCATAAAACTATTACTCCGGCGGTTAAATGTCGATGAATTTTACGCAGAATAAATTTTCATCAGCAAGGCGGAAGAGTGAGTTGTAGCGAGTGCTACAACGATTGATGACAACGTAGCAGATGGAAATTTAGACAAGTAAAAACGTCGATATTTAACCGCCGGAGTAATAGTAAAAGATTAAATATGCCTTAGAGTTATGAAAGGAATAAGAGGGTAAAATATACTTTTAAAGCATAAAATCAGTAAATAAGTTGGAAGAATTAGTTAAAGGAAATATGGGACGGATTTTAAATAGAATATGGAAAAATGGGAAAACTGACTACTGAGGAGAGATAGGGAATGCAAAGGGTTAAAAAAGAAGGGTGTTTTACATTTGCATGATGTATCCTATGGTTGATTTTCATAAGGGCAGGTTCATTAGAACTTGCCCTTTTTCAAATTCAATGCTACAATAGAGTGAATTAAAAAATTTACAGAGTTGGGTGTGAGAAACATATGATGAAAGTATTTATATGCCCGAAATGCGGTAGCATTACTACGGTGTCGCGGAGGAAAGAAGTATTTTGCCATAAATGCGGAGGAACACAGATGATTCCTTCGAAACTGACATTTGCAAAATTCAGCCAGATGAATGAACAACAGAGGAAGAACTACTCTGAAAGCTGGCTGTACATACGGAATCATACTTCTGGAGAATCTTAAGAAATTATTAATACAAAAATCGTTGTTTTGCAGAAATGATTTGTTGTATGATGTGACCGTATTTTTACTATTAACTTTCGAGGATTAGAATTATGTACAAAAAACAGAAAAAGAGCTGGGTAAAACATTTGGATTTTTTAATCGTGGATGCTCTTTGCCTGGAAATTACTTTTTATCTGTCCTGTCTGATCAGGCTGGGAAATTTTCGGAAAAATACCGGGATCAGTGAGTATTATAACCGTTTGGCAATTGTTTTGCTGCTGGTAGATATATGTATTGTATTTTTTACAGAGGCATATACGGGAATTTTACGGAGGAACCGGATTCAGGAACTAAAGGCAGTAGTTATGCACTGCAGTACCATATTTGCGGCGATCACGGTTTATTTGTGGGGGACAAAACAATCTGAAATCTATTCCAGGCAGGTAATTCTGGTTTTTTGGGGTGCTTCCATTGTGGTGGAATATTTTTCCCGGTGCCTTTGGAAAATTTATATCCGCCAGCGGGTGATCCGCAAAAACAGGTTTACCAAATTACTGATTGTGACAGAGGAGCGCTATGCACAACAGTGTGTCTCTGATTTTCAGAGCGACAGGTATAAAGAGTTTGAGATCACAGGCGTTGTGATTGTAGATTCAGACCAAACGGGCGAGAAGATCTGCGGGGTGCCCGTGGTAGCTTCGGCGGATGGATTTTTGGAATATGTCCGCCTAAATGTGGTGGATGAAGTATTTATCAATGGGAACACCAGGGAGAGCAGTGAAGCTTTGGCAAATGAGCTGTTGGAGCTGGGATTGACCGTACATTTTAATCTTGTAAGGGAATCCCGCCTGATGCCGAATAAGCTGGTAGAACAATGCAGTAAATATTTGGTATTGACCACAAGTATGAAGATTGCTACTAATCGGCAGGTGTTTATCAAACGTTGTATGGATATTTTGGGCAGCATGGTAGGAATGGTTTTTATGGGAATCGCCTTTTTAATTTTTGCGCCATTGATCAAACTTCAGTCGCCAGGTCCGGTATTTTATTCCCAGACCAGGATTGGTAAAAATGGAAGGCGTTTTAAACTCCATAAGTTCCGCACCATGATTGTGGGGGCGGATGATATGAAAAAAGATTTGATGGAACAAAATGAGATGGAAGGTTTGATGTTCAAGATCGAAGACGACCCCAGAATTTTCAAGGTGGGGAAATTTATGCGCAAGTACTCCATTGACGAACTGCCCCAGTTCTGGAATGTGCTAAAAGGCGATATGAGCCTGGTTGGGACAAGGCCTCCGACTGAAGATGAATTTGAGCAGTATGAACTCCATCATAAAGCAAGGCTTGGCATTCGTCCAGGGCTGACAGGGATGTGGCAGGTTAGCGGAAGAAGCGATATCAAAGATTTTGAAGAGATTGTAGCACTGGATACCCAATATATTTCCAATTGGTCCCTTGGGTCAGATGTAAGAATTTTGTTTCGGACGGTAGGGGTGGTGCTGACGGGAAAAGGATCGTCATGATAGATATTTCAATTACCATAGTGGCATATAACAATGAAATAGATGTGAGAAATGCGGTATGTTCTATTGAAGGACATACCGCTGTGACTGTATCAAAAAAAATTTATATTGTGGACAACAGCACACAAAAAAATACGCTGTCCTCCCTGCCAGGAAAATATAAGGATGTAATTTATCTGTCGCCAGGCAAGAATCTTGGATTTGGCGGCGGTCATAATTATGTGCTTGATATGCTAAATTCAAAGTACCATGCCATTGTAAATCCAGATATTATTTTGGCGGAGGATAGTTTTTCCGTGCTGTTTCAATTTATGGAGGAAACCAGGGCGGGGATGGCTGTGCCTAAGTTACTGGATGAAAAGGGAAATTTACAGGCTGTTTACCGACGGGAACTTACCGTTTTCGATATGGGTATCCGTATGTTTCTGCCTTCCCATTTTAGAAAGCGCCAATCTTATCACACCATGCAGGATATGGATTTTGAGAAACCGTTCCAGGTTCCTTTTGCCCAGGGCAGTTTTTTATTGGTACAAACCAAGTTATTCAAGGAATTGAGAGGATTTGACTGCCGTTATTTTATGTATATGGAGGATGCCGATCTCTGTAAGCGGGTAAACGAAAAGAGCAGCCTTTGGTTTTGTCCATTTACTTCTGTTATCCATAAATGGGAACGGGGGTCCCATAAAGATCGAAAACTGTTAAAAATGCATCTGGCTTCCATGATACAATATTTTAAAAAATGGGGGTGGAAGCTTTGGTAGAAGATAATAAAAATATCCGTGTGTCCGTGGCTATGGTTACTTACAATGGAGAAGCATACTTGGGGCAGCAGGTTGATTCAATTTTGGAACAGCTAGAAGACGGTGATGAACTGGTGATTTCTGATGACGGCTCTAAGGATGGCACCTCTTTGATTCTGAAAGAGTATGAGAAAGATGAAAGAGTCAGGCTGCTGCAGGGACCAAGGCAGGGAATTAAGAAAAATGTGGAACACGCGATAAAAAATACAAAAGGCAGTTATATTTTTCTTGCAGACCAGGATGATATCTGGCTGCCAGGAAAAGTGGAACGGGTACTGCAGGCATTTGAGGAAGAGAAGGCTGTTGTAGTGGTTCACGATGCCAAAGTGTTTGCAGGGAAAGAACCTTCCCACATCCTTATGGAGTCTTTTTTTGCGTTTCGGGGAGCGAAAGCCGGGGTAATGAAAAATATGATAAAAAACAGTTATATTGGTTGTTGTATGGCTTTCCAGCGGGAACTTTTAGATAGGATCCTGCCGATTCCGGTCCAGATTGAAATGCATGACCAGTGGATTGGGATCTTGGGGGATTATTTTGCTGGTAAATCTTGTTTTTTGCCGGAACCACTGTTGTTGTACCGCAGACATGGGGATAATAATTCTGCGATGCATCATTACGGAATTTTTAAAATGTTACGAAATCGCCTGGTATTTTTTGGATGTTTTCTCAGACGGATTTTGGTGAGATAAATGTCAGTTACTTGTAACTGTAATTTTATGCCAAAAATTGGGAGATGAGTTTGAAATTCAACAAAATAATGGTTGATAAATGACAGGAAATATTATAATATAAGTCATAAGTATGTAATAATTAAAAAATATATTAGTAATAAAAACAGACAAAAAGCAAAAAATAGGTAAAGGTGAAGGTATGGCAAAGAAAAATAGTGATCGGGACAATCTTATGTCAGAGAAAAAAATAAAGAAAGCAAAGCGGCTAAGGAGAGGGATTGCACTGGTGTGTGTGGAGCTGCTTGTGCTGTGCGGCGTGCTGGCATGGCTGTGGACCAATGCAAAGATGGACAAGATTACTACAGATGAAACTTTTGAGGCGGAATCAGTAAAAAATGAAGAATTGACCAAAGAGACAAGGGATGTGCTGGGAGAATATACTACCATTGCGTTGTTTGGTCTGGATAATCGGGAAGACAGTACTTATAACAGTGGAAATTCCGATGTGATTATGGTGGCGAGAATTGATAAGGAGACCAAAGAAGTACGTCTGGTATCTGTTTATCGGGACACGTTCCTGAAAATGGCAGATTTAGAGAATCGGGAGGCATTCAGCAAGGCAAATGCCGCTTATGCCGTGGGAGGTCCCAAACAGGCAGTACGTATGCTCAATACAAATCTGGATTTGGATATTGCAGAATATGTGTCCTTTGATTTCAGTGCAGTGGCAGAGGCAGTGGATATCTTGGGGGGAGTGGAAGTGGAAGTTACAGATGAGGAAGCAGTGCATCTGAATAATTATTGCGTGGAAACCTCTGAGGTGACAGGAAAGACCTATGATCCTCTTCCTGGCGCTGGAAAGTATACGTTAAACGGGGTACAGGCAGTCTCGTTCGGAAGAATCCGTTATACCATGGGGGATGATTTTAAAAGAACGGAACGCCAGCGCCTTGTAGTGAATAAAATGGTAGAAAAGGCATTGAAAGCAGATATGGGTACAGTCAATAAACTCATTGACGCAGTATTTCCAAAAATTCAGACCAGTCTTGGAAAAGCAGAGCTGGCAGCCATGGCAATGGACGCGTTTAATTATAAAATGGGTGATAATGCAGGATTCCCGTTTGATATGAAAAATGTAGTTGTAGATATATCTTATCAGAAAGAAGATGCAGACTGTGTCATTCCAGTGGATCTTGCCACTAATGTAAAGCAGCTTCATGATTTCCTTTATGGGACAACAAGTTATACTGTAACAGAGAGCGTACAAAAAATTAGTGATGAGATTATATACCGGACTGGAGTATCTGGAGAAAGCAGCAATTAGCAGGAGGAAAGAAAATGTGTGGCATTGTAGGTTATATTGGAGAATCCCAGGCAGCGCCAATTTTGCTTGATGGATTATCTAAGTTAGAATATAGGGGTTATGATTCCGCTGGTATCGCAGTGTATGATGGAGACAACATAAAAGTACAGAAAGCAATTGGGAGGTTAAAGGTGCTCAGTGAGCTGACTCACGACGGCGCCACCATGCCAGGGGTGTCTGGAATTGGCCATACCAGGTGGGCGACTCACGGCGCGCCCTCGAATATCAATGCGCATCCCCATTTTAACCAGGAGGAAACCATTGCTGTTGTACATAATGGAATTATAGAAAATTACCTGAAATTAAAAAAATATTTGGAAAACAAAAATTATCATTTTGTCTCAGATACCGATACAGAGGTCGTGGCGCATCTGTTGGATTATTATTACAAGGGGGATCCCATTGAGGCTATTATCAAAGTAATGCATCGTGTGGAAGGCTCTTATGGTCTGGGAATTATTTTTAAAGCACATCCAGAACAAATCTATGCAGTGCGCAAGGACAGTCCTTTGATTGTAGGGCATGGAAAAGATGGGAATTTGATCGCTTCCGATGTGCCTGCGGTTTTAAAGTATACCCGGAATGTGTATTTTATCCAGAATGAGGAGATTGCAGTATTATCGGGAGAGGATATCTTTTTCTATAATGTGGATGGGGAAGGAATTACAAAGGAATCCACTACCATTGACTGGGATATGAATGCGGCGGAAAAAGGCGGCTATGAACATTTTATGTTAAAAGAGATGTATGAGCAGCCCCAGACAGTCAGGGATACTTTAAGCCCCCGTATTAAGGATGGCGCTGTTTATATTGAAGAACTGGGAATGACAGATGAGGAAATCCGCAGGATACGAAAAATCCATATGGTGGCATGTGGTTCCGCGTATCACACTGGAGTTACGGCGAAATATGTATTTGAAGGTATGGCACGTATTCCGGTAGAAGTGGATCTTGCCTCCGAGTTCCGTTATCGGAATCCAATTCTCCAGGAAGATGAACTTGTAATTATTATCAGCCAGTCAGGTGAGACAGCAGATTCCCTTGCTGCGCTGCGTGAAGCAAAGGGCAGGGGGATTCAGACATTGGGTATTGTCAATGTTGTGGGCAGTTCCATTGCCAGGGAGGCTGACAAAGTCATGTATACCTGGGCTGGTCCGGAGATCGCTGTGGCTACCACGAAAGCATACAGCGCGCAGTTGATTGCAGAATATCTCCTTGCCATTCAGTTTGCAAAGGTTCGTGGTGAGATTACAGAGGCAGAGATGGCGTCGTATCTTAAAGATTTACAGAAGCTGCCGGAGCAGATTGAAATGTTATTAAGCAACAAAGAAAAGATTCAGCATTTTGCCAACCGGTATATTTCTGCAAAGGATGTATTTTTTGTGGGACGTGGTCTTGACTATGCCATTTCTATGGAAGGTTCCTTAAAACTTAAGGAGATTTCCTATATCCATTCTGAGGCATATGCGGCAGGCGAGTTAAAACATGGCACGATTTCCCTGATTGAGGAGGGGACGTTGGTCGCAGCAGTGCTGACTCAGGAAGAACTTTATAAAAAGACCATCAGCAATATTGTAGAATTGACCAGCCGTGGCGCCTTTGTATTGGCAGTGACAAATACTGGGAATCTTGAAATTAAGAAAGCTGCGGATTATGTAATCTATATTCCCCAGACAAATCGCTGGTTTACCAATTCTCTGGCGATTATTCCCCTGCAGCTCTTTAGCTATTATGTATCTGTAGGAAAAGGCTGTGATGTGGATAAACCACGGAATCTTGCGAAATCTGTAACGGTGGAATGATAGTTCGAGATACATTTCTTTTTTGGGCGCAGGGATTGGGAATGTGTGATGCCAGCAAAAGTGCAGCAAATCCCGTGCCAGGGCTTGCAGAAGCCAGTCTGGAAAACCCCAGCCCCTGATTCAAACGCTGTCAGTGTTTGAATCAGGGGCTGGGGTTTTGGCTAGTTAACAGATTCTTTCATTCCTCATCCTATAAGGGTTATCCGTAAATTTGGGTACAGTATTTACATTAGCGGCAAAAATGGAAAAACACTTTTTTTTAAAATATTAGTCACAAATTAGTCACAATTGTTCCGTAAACTGCTAATTAGAAACGAAGGGAGAGCAAAAGAAGAAAGGAGACGTTGGTTATGGAAAATAATTATAATTATAATGAAAATAATTTTAGCAACAATATGAATCATAATACAAATGGCCATGTGGATGATATTACTAGAAGCCATATGGAGCATACAATAGATAAAAACAATATGGAACATACAGAAAATGAAAGGGACAGAGGTGGAAATATGGAGAATACAGGCAATACAATGAACGCAGGAGGCAATCATATGGAAAATACAGGAAATACAATGAATACAGGAAGCGAGAATATGGAAAATATGGGAAATACGATGAATGGAAACATGGTACAGGCAGATTCCAGCCAGGAGGTTCCCACAAATACAGGCGCTTCCGGCTCCATATATTCTTACAGTTATGTGAATCAGGAGAATCAGGAGCGCAATCCCAATTATTATGAGAGAAGAGAAGAGGAGAACAGCAGCGCCCAGAGGACTTATACAACAGGGAGTTATGGAGATACCCAGACAGGCGGCAATAGTTATGCCAGAAATCAGGATTATGCTACAGATCAGGCTGGAACCCAGGGATATACAGCAGCACAGGGCGCCAAGGGTTATACTGGAAATCAAGGTTATTCAGAAGGACAGACAGGAAATCAAGGATATGGGACAGAACAAAGCTACACTGCAGGCAATCCAGCTTTTCAGGAAGCAAAGAATGCTTCCGATAAGAAAGAAAAGAAGAAACAGAAAGTTTCTGGTATGAAGAAACAACATAGTTTTGGAATGACAGTCATAAAATGTGCAGCGCTTGCCCTAGTATTTGGACTGGTGTCCAGCACCGTATTTTATGGAACAGGACTTGCCTTTGAACGTACATCAGGCAAACAGGCAAAAGTGGAAACTTCAGCAGGAAATGCTGAAAAACCCACAGTGAACAATGGCAGCTTGTCTGCTACCAATGTAAGTACGGCAACTACAGTTACAGATGTCTCTGACATTGTGGAAAATGTAATGCCTTCGATTGTCTCCATTACGAATATGGGACAGATGGAAGCAGACTTCTTTGGAAGGAGGTTCCAGCAGGAGACTTCCAGTGCAGGAAGTGGGATTATTATAGGGCAGACAGAGGAAGAAATCTATGTTGCCACCAATAACCATGTGGTTGCCAATTCCACGCAGCTTACAGTAAATTTCATTGATGACCAGCAAGTAACAGCAGAGATTAAAGGCACGGACGCCAGCACAGATCTTGCAGTACTTGCAGTGAAAGTGAAGGATATCCCAAGCGATACCATGAATCAGATTAAGGTGGCAACTCTGGGCAATTCAGATGACATCAAGGTGGGACAGTCGGTAGTGGCAATTGGAAATGCATTGGGGTATGGACAGTCAGTGACAACAGGCGTGATCAGTGCACTAGACAGAGAAGTAACCGTACAAGATGAAACAACAGGCGCTTCTATTACGAATGACCTGCTTCAGACCGATGCGGCAATCAATCCTGGTAACAGCGGCGGTGCGCTGTTAAATATGAATGGCGAAGTAATAGGGATTAACTCTGTAAAATATTCCGATACTGAGGTGGAAGGTATGGGCTATTCCATTCCGATTTCCGCAGCAGAACCAATTATCAACGACTTGATTAATAGAGAACTGGTGGATGAATCTGACTCCGCATTTTTAGGTGTTGCGGGACAGGATGTAACAGGGGAATTGTCAGAGAGCTTCGGAATGCCAGAAGGCTTATATATAACGATGGTAACTGAGAATAGCGCTGCCGCACAGGCAGGGATTAAGAAAGGGGATGTGATCACAGAATTTGACGGCAGAAAAGTCCAATCTATGGAAGGGCTACAGGATATTATGCAGTACTATGCCGCAAATACCGAGGTAGAGGTGACCATTCAGAGAAATGAAAATGGTGAGTGGAAGGAAGAAAAAGTAAGCGTTAAGTTAGGAAGGAAGAACAATTAAATTTTTCTTTTAAAATCCCTAAAAATATGGTAGGATAAAGATAAACCGAGACGCCAATCCGGCTAGTATCAGGATTGGCGTCCTACTGTATATGGAGGGATTTTTTATGAGAAAGAAAAAAATCGTAATCGCATTAGGGCATGATGCACTGGGAACTACATTGCCAGAACAGAAAAGTGCAACCAAAAGGACGGCAAAAGCGGTGGTTGACTTTATCAAAGAAGATTATCAGGTGGTTATTTCCCACAGCAATGGTCCACAGGTTGGAATGATTCATACTGCTATGGCAGAATTTTGCCGGATTTATCCTGAATATACGGCAACACCCATGTCTGTCTGCTCTGCGATGAGCCAGGGGTATATCGGTTATGACCTTCAGAATGCCATTCGCACGGAGCTATTGAATCGCGGGATTTATAAGCCGGTGTCAACCATTCTCACCCAGGTATTAGTAGATCCTTATGACGATGCTTTTTACCATCCTACAAAAGTGATTGGGCGTGTGATGACGGAGGAGGAAGCAGAGGCAGAGGAAAAAAAGGGGAACCATGTTGCAAAGACAAAGGAAGGATACCGCAGAATTGTAGCGGCTCCAAGACCTGTGGATATTGTGGAAATTGATGCCATCCGCGCACTGCTGGACGCAGACCAGGTGGTGATTGCCTGCGGCGGCGGCGGTATTCCAGTGCTGGCACAGGGAAACAAGCTCAAAGGGGCAAGTGCAGTGATTGAGAAAGATTCGGCTGCTGGTAAACTCGCAGATATGGTGGATGCAGATCGCCTGGTGATTTTAACCAGCGTAGAGAAAGTGTGTCTGAATTTTGGTAAAGAAAATGAGCAGACTATTGATGAGATGACTGTATCTTTGGCAAAGAAATATATGGAAGAAGGGCAGTTTGAGCCAGGAACAATGCTTCCTAAGATTGAAACGGCAATTGAATTTATTGGTAATTCTGCTGTGCGCAGTGTGCAAATCACCAAACTGGATGTCTCCAGGGAGGACAGCGTGGGTGAAGCAGGCACATTAATCCATAAATAAATGCTGATAGGAGAGTGTATGATGAAAAATATGAGAAAAACAAAAATTATTTGTACTTTGGGACCAGCAACAGACAAAGATGATGTATTAAAGCAGCTGATGCTTGAGGGGATGAATGTTGCAAGATTTAATTTTTCCCATGGAACCCATGAGGAGCAGGGAGAACGCCTGAAAAAGGTGCAAAAGCTGCGGGAAGAACTGAACCTTCCGATTGCAACTTTGTTAGATACCAAGGGTCCTGAAATTCGTCTGCGCGAACTGGAAGGCGGAAAGGCACAGCTTCACGCCGGACAGAGATTTGTTCTGACAACGGAAGAGATTGTGGGAGATGAGAACAGAGTTTCTATTACTTACAAGGATCTGGTGAAGGATGTTAAGGCAGGTTCCAGAATTCTGATTGATGACGGCTTGATTGAACTGAGTGTGGAGGAAGTGACAGCGACAGAGATTATCTGCCATGTAGTAAACGGTGGAATCATTTCCAATAAGAAAGGCGTCAATGTGCCCAATGTGGAATTGTCCATGCCCTATATTGGTGATAAGGATTATGAGGACATTGTATTTGGAATTGAAAACGATTTTGATTTTGTAGCGGCGTCTTTTGTGCGTACTGCAGATGATATTTTACAGATCCGCAAAATTTTTGAGGAAAAGAACTGCCATAATATCAATGTCATTGCAAAAATAGAGAATATGCAGGGAGTAGATCACATTGATGAGATTATCCGGGTATCAGACGGAATTATGGTGGCAAGAGGTGATATGGGTGTGGAAATTCCTTTGGAGGATGTGCCAGTAATTCAGAAAATGATTATTAAAAAGGTCATTGATGCAGGAAAACAGGTCATTACTGCTACCCAGATGCTGGATTCCATGATGAAGAATCCAAGACCTACCAGGGCTGAGGCTACCGATGTTGCAAATGCAATTTATGACGGAACCAGTGCCATAATGCTTTCCGGAGAAACTGCAGCAGGACAGTTTCCGGTAGAGGCATTGAAGACGATGGTAAAAATTTCCATACGGACAGAGCAGGATATCAATTATACCACACGGTTTAAGATGCGGGAAACAATGAGCAACCCTGATATCACCAATGCAATCAGCCATGCGACCTGTACCACGGCAATTGATTTGAATGCGGCAGCGATCATTACAGTGACCCAATCAGGAAAAACGGCACGGATGATTTCCAAGTACCGCCCAGACTGCAATATTATTGGCGGAAGTATGCATCAGAAAGTGTGCCGTCAGTTAAATCTTTCTTGGGGAGTAACACCATTGGAGATTTTACAGAAAGATGACGCGGATGAACTCTTCGAACATGCAGTGGATATGGCAGAGAAAGCCGGGCTGGTCACTATGGGAGACATTACGGTTATTACAGCAGGCGTCCCACTGGGCGTTTCAGGGACTACGAATATTTTGAAAGTCCATGTAGCTGGACATATCCTTGCCACCGGACAAGGCATCAATGAGAAAACTGTATCTGCGAACATATGTGTCTGCAGAAATGCAGAGGAACTGAAAAAGAATTTTAAAGAAGGGGACATTATTGTGGCAAAGGAGACCAACAATGATATGATGGAGCAGATACGCAAAGCTTCCGGGCTGATTGTTGAGGAAGGCGGTGACAATTCCCATGCGGTAGTTGCAGGGCTGAGCCTGGATATTCCGGTTATTGTTGATGCCGCAAATGCTACCAGTATTTTGAAAACAGGGGCGTATGTGACTTTGGACAGCAGAGAAGGAATTATTAGTTGTAATCGTTAATTAGGTAATTGCGAAACGCAATCGTTTTATAAGTTTCCTATACAATTCAAGAAATTTGATAGAAAATATTTAGGTAAAATTGTATAGGAAACTTTGATCATTTGGTAGTTTCGCAATTACCTAGTAATCGTTAATAGGTGACAGGAGAGAGGATACCGATGAAAAAATATCTGATTCTTATAGTACTGATGCTTTTGGCGCTGGTCCTTGGCGGCTGTGCCGGCAAAGGCTTCCAAAATCAGCAGGAAAATGAGAATATTGCTGGCAATTCAGAGAATGAAAAAGAAGAACGAAAGCAGGATTTGGAAACGAAAGAGGAGCAAGCCAAAGAGGAGCCTAAGGGAGAGGGAAAAGGCTCCCAAGAAAGTAAACAGGAATCCAAAGAGCAGCAGAAGGGCGAGGAAAAAGGCTCCCAAGAAAGTAAACAGGAATCCAAAGAGCAGCAGAAGGGCAAAGAAAATAAAAAAGATTCCAAAAAGGATGAGGAATCTTCCAAAAAGAAAGAGGCATCGGTTCCTGCCTTAAATCCTGACACGGTAGTTTATGCTGAAGAGGAGGTAGTGACTACCTCCTCTGTAAATATAAGAAAAACCCCTTCTACAGACAGTGAGGTATATCAGACCGTGCCCAGAAGAAGTCCGTTTACCAGGACGGCGGATGATGGAACTTGGAGTGCGGTAAAAGTGGGGGATCAGGAATATTATATTGCATCGGAATATCTGCAGCTTGCCTCAGAGGTGACAGATAATGGTTATCTGGTGGTGATTGATGCAGGACATCAGGCACATGGCAACAGCGAACAGGAACCAATTGGTCCAGGAGCTTCTGAGACCAAGGCTAAGGTTGCCAGCGGCACCTCTGGCTGTGTGACCGGACTGAATGAGTATGAGCTGACCCTTCAGGTATCCCTGAAGCTGCAGGCAGAGCTTGAGGCGAGAGGGTATCAAGTGATGATGGTGCGTACCAGCCATGATGTGAATATCAGCAATAGTGAGCGTGCTGCAGTTGCCAATAATGCAGGTGCAGATGCTTTTATCCGTGTCCATGCCAATGGTGCCGACGACAGCGGGGAACATGGTATTCTCACAATTTGTCCCACTTCTGCCAATCCATATATGGGAAATCTCTACAGCCAGTGCCGCAGCCTGTCAGAGTGTGTGCTGGACGGCGCAGTCAATGCCACTGGGGCAAATAAGAAGTATATCTGGGAGACAGACAGCATGAGCGGAATCAATTGGTGTACTGTCCCTGTCACCATTGTAGAAATGGGCTTTATGACAAATCCTACAGAAGACCAGAATATGGCGGATGGCGGTTATCAGCAGCAGCTTGCAGAGGGAATTGCCAATGGGCTGGATACGTATTTTGGGAATTAGTGTATAGGGATTGTTTCGTGAATTGTCTGGTTATCAGCCAGTGTAATAGAAATTTGTTATGCGATGCATGATGTACGCTTCACAGCAAGAACACTGGCGGTGTTCTTGAATGATTTTTTGTACGCCACCG
Organism: uncultured Lachnospiraceae bacterium; assembly: GCA_951801955.1. Classification (GTDB taxonomy): domain Bacteria; phylum Bacillota; class Clostridia; order Lachnospirales; family Lachnospiraceae; genus Petralouisia. The sequence continues at coordinate 43,398 of CATOOV010000005.1, read as the reverse complement.
TCGAGATGCCGGTGGCGTTTTGGATTCCTATTGTATGTTGGGATAACACAGAGTATTTATTATGGAGGAGAATATGCAGCACCGCTTAAGAATAGAAAAATTTGGAAAGATTGGGAGGGCAGAAATACAGGTTTCTCCATTGACTTTATTTGTAGGGGACAACAACAGTGGAAAGAGCTATCTATTGTCATTGTTATGGGGGCTTTATTCAGCGGAAGATCCTTCTGCCCTTTTTCAAAATTTCGCCCAGTTGCAGATGGAGAGGAAACAGGAAGTTTATGAGATGCTGAGCAAGTTTGTGTTGGAAGCTGATAAAAAATTAAAACAAGAGATAGAACTACCATCCCAAATATTTGTTGAGATTCTGAACGAAGTATTAGAAGAGAACAAAGATAGGTTTGTAGCAGGAATTTTTAATTCAGGACAAGTAACGGTCGGGAAACTTGAAGTAGTGATGGAACAGGAATTTTCTGTAAAAATTACCAGTGAGAAACAAGGAAATGAAACCGTATTTTATTATGTTCAGAAAGAGAATGTAATTAATGTATTAGATGGGATAAGGAAAAACAATTATGCTTTAATTACAAATATGCTTATGATAAGTATCTTGCTTTGGTTTTTGAAGGGAGAAAATAGATCTTATTCTTTGAATACTGTCTACCTTCCCGCAGCAAGGACGGGGTTTGTCTTAGCCAAAAATGTTATAAACAGGATTGGAAGGCAGATTGCATATGATAGTTTTGAATCTTATGGTAGGGAAAGAAGGTTAAAGATTCAGCCTTTTACAAAGCCTGTGTTACATTTCCTGGATATGCTTGAGGAATTATCGCTGGATCATAAGACAGAATATGCTGAAATTGTCAACTGGATGGAAGGGTCTATGGTACATGGAAAGGTTTCGCATGGCAGTGAGGTCGGCGGAAAGGAAATCCGATATACGCCTGATGGAAGCACAGACAGTCTGCCGCTTCGTACCTCTTCAGCGGTAGTGACGGAGTTGGCTCCATTGTTGCTACTCTTAAAATATGGGCACAGCTTGAAAACAATTTGTTATGAGGAACCCGAAATGTGCTTACATCCCAGATTACAACAGGAAATGGGGAAGTTATTAATACGCCTTGTAAATAATGGTATTTCTATGATTGCAACGACTCACAGTGATATCATTATTCAGCATATCAATAATATATGCAAACTCAAAGAGATGGGAACGCCCAAAGAATTGATGGATAGATTAGAATTGTCAAAACAAGATGTGATTGATTTGCAGGATGTGGCAGTGTATCAGTTTACAGATCAGGGAGGGTATTCTGTAATAGAGAGAATTATTCCACGGAATGGTCAGTTTCAGGTCAAAACATTTTCGAATGCTTTGATGGAAATATTGCAACAAACTTCTGAGGTTCAAGAATATGAAGCAGAACAGGAGGAATAGCATGTTTCCCAAACAGATAGAGGAAAAATTACACATGTTTGGAAAAGAGACATATGTAATTTTAAAAGGAAAAGAGCAGACAGAACTAAAAGAAAAGAGACAGGAGGGAAAAGTAAATCTTACCTATACCGCACAAGGAGATACTTTGATTTTGCTTTCTCCAGAGAATCATGTATTGTCCTATTTGGATGGGCAAAAGAAAGGAGCTACAGCATGTGCGGATGTTTTTGTATATAAATTCATATGTGAGAGTGGAAAATGGGAACTGCATATCATTGAATTTAAAAAAACTGTCAATTTGGATACCATTGGAAAATCAAGGTGGCAGTTTACAATGGGGATTTTTCTATATAAAATAAAGTAATCCATCAATTCTCTTTCTCATATTCCAAAAGCCACTTTTTGATGTCCAGCCCTCCGGCATAGCCGACCAATGTGCCATTGCTTCCAATTACCCGATGGCATGGAATGATAAGCATAATAGGATTGCGGTTATTTGCCATACCGACAGCACGACAGCCTTTTGGATTTCCAATCTGGATGGCTATTTCTTTGTAACTTCGGGTTTCCCCATAGGGAATCTGGCAAAGAGCCTGCCATACCTTTTTTTGGAAGGGTGTGCCAGAGGGAGCCAGCGGAAGGTCAAAGGTTTTGCGTTTTCCCTGAAAATATTCTGTGAGCTGGGATTTTGCTGTATGGAGAAGGGCAGTTGTAGTGTGGGTCATGGTGTCGGAAGAAAGGTATTCATTATCTGTTTTTTTGCTAGTCAGGCTAAGTTGTATGACAGCGTTGTCTTCCTCTATGATTACCATGTTACCCAGAGGGGAGTGGTAGTAGTCAAAATATTTCATTATGAATCAAACTCCTTTTTCGTATTCTGAGATACTTCACTGCCAGAGTAAAAAGTTATGATTTGGGGCAATGAAAAGAAGACAAAAAATGTTATAATTGTTACAGTCTTTTCAGTGTCTTAAGGTATATCTTGTCTTCCTTTGGAACTTTTAAGGATTCTGTAATCTTTTGGATTGCCTTATTGTGGGTGAAACCATCTAAGTGATTCTCTTTTAAGTAAGGTAAGGTCTGTTCTGGAAATTCCCGATAACAGATAGAAACTGCCCATGCCTGCGCCATTTGCACGTAATATGCTTTCAAAGTGACGCAATCTACTGCTTCCAATACATGAAAAAGATAATCTTCATTAATATAATAGTCAAGCATCTGCACCAAAACAAAGCGTACCTCATACTCTTTTGAACTATGTAAGTATTCTTGTAAAAATTCCCAAAATTCTTCTGGTTGTTTTTTTGCAATTTTTAGTGTGGAACAGGTACTGTCACAGATAGACCAATTATTAATTTTGGGGAGGAATAACCGTAAAAATGGCTTTTTTTCCTGCAGAGTCCCTTTGGCATAGCCCAGAACCAATCCCTGGAGCATAATTTCTTCATAACTGTCATCTAATGCCCACTGTAAATACTCCTGCCATGCTCCCTTTGCAAGCTGTTTTGCCATGCTCCTTAAAACAGGCAGGCGCACGCCCAATATATTTGTAATTCCTGGAAGAAGCCTTGTGGTGAATTGCTGAAATTCCAAATCTTGATGCATTTCTAACTGTTGTTTAACCCATAAATTCATGTATTTCTCCATTCTATACATTTTTCACACAAAAGCGTTGTTCGGGGCTGCTGCATTAAAAGGGTAAAAGAAAGGGCATTTCTGACTAATATTGTTTTAATTGTAGTAGAATTGTTTGCAAATTTGTTGCAAAAAGTTTTTGTATCGTACAACGAATCAGTGTACAATTTACAAACAATTGTGACAATATATCTATAGATCGTTATTTTCTCCTAGTATCTACTTATTAGATGGTTAAAGACAAAAGCGTTCTATTTGTTTGTCTTATGATAGAGAAGAAAAGAATAACAACATGGAATAAAAGTCAGGAGCGCTGCAATTATAAGAAATGTCCACCCGGAATTAATATGAAAAAAAGCAGTCAGAAGAAATAATAAACCTGCAACAACCCAAAGCCAACCGGCAAGCCGATGGGTGCGATTCCAGTTTTCCTCACTATCCAAAGTCCAGGGAAGTTTTATTCCGATCGAATAATTTTGTCTGCATTTTGGCAGGTAATTCCCTATAAAGATAAAAAGTAAACCTACAAATATTTTTACGAAAAATGCTATATTGATATCAATAGACAATGCATAGGTATAGATCGAAATGCCGCAAACCAGGGAAACCGCAGGGCATATAAGAAGTATTATTTTGTATAACTTTTCATCGATATGCTGTCTTTTCGGATCTACTGCGGTAAAAAATGTGCAAAGTAAATGTGCTGCAAGGATAAATAAAGGAATGCCAAAAACAGTAAATCCTTTACTGCTCCATCCATTCGGCACATTTCCTGAACCAAAATGTGTGGCTATTTGCTCCGGCAGTTTTTGCCACAAAAGAAGCCCTGCAATCATAGGAAATAGAGTGATTAGGCATGTAATTAAGATAAAGCTTTTATTGTTCTTGCATTTTTCCATCTCTTTGTGTCCCTCCTTTTAAATCTGACAGCCACAACATGACTTCTTCTAGCACCGAAGTATTTAGTTCATAATAAATAAAGTTTTTCTCCCGTTGTTCGTATACCAGCCCTGCTTTTCTCAGAATGCTCAGATGATACGATATGGTTGCGCTTGTCATATCAAAATTACTTGCGATTTCTCCGGCAGGCAGACGTCCTTTTTTCAACAAAACCAGAATATCCCTTCGAACAGTATCTGCCAGTGCCTTAAAAGTTTCTGCAAAACCTATAGGTATCACCTCCAAAAAGTATTTAGAAAAATTTCTAAATATATGGTATCTCTGATTTTAAAGTTTGTCAAGGGAATATAGGATTTTTTTAATTGGTTAGTACTGGTGTGGTGATACATTGAAAATGAATCTAATTATCTTAGACGTTTACTGGCAAGAATTGATAGATTTTCTAACAGCAGCCATTTGCAGCAGTCCAATCTTCCTCCTTGCACACGAAGATCTGTCCTGCGTAATCTGTCACAGCACTTAACCATCAGAGACATACATGGGATCTAGTTATTGACGCAGGGACAGGAAACCCTTATAATGGAAAGCAGAAATTTCAAACAGAAAGAGGTGACACAATGGTTGAATTAGACCAGTTCAAGGCAACATGGAACACATACAAAGAACCGTTAGTGGAAGTGAGGGATTCACTTTGACCTGGCGAACAAAGAACAGCGGATCCAGGAATTAGAACGGGAGATGGAGGCTCCAGATTTCTGGGATGATACAGACACTTCCCAGGTAAAAATGAAGGAGCTTAAGAGTTTAAAAGACGATGTGGAAACTTATGCACACTTGAGTGAACAATACGAGGATATAGAGACTTTATTGGAAATGGGGTATGAGGAGAACGATGCTTCCCTGATACCTGAGATTCAGGAAGCGCTGCAGGAATTTGAGGAGACCTTTGAAACGATTCGAATCAAAACCTTGCTTTCTGGAGAATATGACGGGGAAAGTGCCATCTTGTCCCTTCATGCAGGGGCAGGAGGGACGGAGTCCTGCGACTGGAACAGTATGCTCTACCGGATGTATAAAAGATGGGCAGAGGATAAAGGGTTTACGGTGGAGGTGCTGGATTCTTTGGACGGCGATGAAGCAGGGATTAAATCCATTACCTTTGAGGTGAAAGGGGAAAATGCTTATGGATATCTGAAATCTGAGAAAGGCGTGCATCGTTTGGTACGGATTTCACCCTTTAATGCTGCCGGAAAACGGCAGACTTCTTTTGCCTCCTGTGATGTGATGCCGGATATAGAAAAAGATCTGGATATCGAGATCAAGGACGATGAACTTCGAATTGACACGTACCGTTCCAGCGGTGCAGGCGGGCAGCATATCAACAAGACTTCTTCTGCAATCCGTATCACCCACCTTCCCACCGGAATTGTAGTGCAATGCCAGAACGAACGCTCCCAGCATATGAATAAAGACAAGGCAATGCAGATGTTAAAAGCGAAACTCTATCTGTTAAAGCAAGAGGAGAATGAAAAAAAAGAGGCAGATATCCGGGGGGAAGTGACAGAGATCGGTTGGGGGAACCAGATCCGCTCTTATGTGATGCAGCCTTATACAATGGTAAAAGACCATCGCACCAATGCAGAAACTGGAAATGTAGACAGCGTTATGGATGGAAACTTGGACTTGTTTATCAATGCATATTTAAAATGGAAAAGCCTTTCCGGGGGCTGATTCCTGAAATGCCGCCCATTCAGGCGTTTGGCATGTTACAAGGGATACCCAAGTGCCGCCCATTCAGCCATTCGGCATTTTATAAGGTATGGGAAAAAGAGGTTGCATAAAGAAAATAAATATGCTAATATCTTTCCTATGAGTACAAATGTATTTCGCAGGCAAACAAACCGGAGGCAGTATGGAAGAAAAGACAAAATACTTTGTTTTAAAGAAAAAAGCCGTTCCAGAGGTATTATTAAAAGTGGTGGAAGCAAAGAAATTATTGGAATCTGGAAGGGTGGAATCTGTACAGGAAGCAACTGATCTGGTTGGAATCAGCCGTAGTTCTTTTTATAAGTATAAAGATGATATTTTTCCGTTTCATGACAATGCCAAGGGAAAGACTATTACCATGGTGATACAGATGGATGACGAACCAGGGCTTTTGTCCTTGGTTCTTCAGATTGTCGCAGATTTTCATGCAAATATCCTGACCATCCATCAGAGTATCCCGGTAAATGGGATTGCGTCTTTGACGTTAAGCGTGGATGTACTTCCAGATACCAGAAATGTGTCCCAGATGGTAGAAAACATTGAACAGCAAGAAGGAATTCATTATCTAAAAATATTAGCCAGGGAGTGACATCATGATTAAAATAGCGATTTTAGGTTATGGAACCATTGGTTCCGGTGTGGTAGAAGTGTTAAATACCAACAGAGAAAGCATTGCCAAACGGGCTGGTGATGAGATTGAAGTGAAATATATTCTGGATTTAAGGGATTTTCCAGGAGATCCCATGGAGGACAAGGTGATTCACGATTATAATGTGATTGCAGAAGATCCAGAAGTCCAGGTAGTTGTAGAAGCAATGGGCGGCGTGGAGCCGGCATACACCTTTGTGAAACGTGCATTGCTTGCAGGGAAAAATGTAACCACCTCCAACAAAGCGTTGGTGGCAAAGCATGGTGCCGAGCTGATTGCAATTGCCAAGGAGCAGAACATCAACTTTCTGTTTGAAGCAAGCGTGGGAGGGGGAATTCCCATTATCCGACCTTTGAATTCATCCCTTACTGCGGATGAGATTGAGGAGATTACAGGGATCTTAAATGGAACGACGAATTATATGCTCAGCAAAATGACCTTTGAAGGATTGGAATTTGATGACGTATTGAAAGATGCCCAGTCCAGAGGTTATGCGGAAGCAGATCCCACAGCGGATGTGGAGGGCTATGACGCCTGCAGGAAGATTGCGATTTTAACCGCATTGGTATGCGGGCAGCAAGTAGACTTCGAAGATATTTATACAGAAGGAATTAGCAGCATCACTGCGGACGATATCAAATATGCAAATGCTATGGGAAGGGTAATTAAGCTCCTTGCCACCAGCAAGAAGACAGAAGAAGGTTATTGTGCAATGGTTGCGCCTTTTATGTTATCACAGCAACATCCGTTGTACAGTGTCAATGATGTATTCAACGCCATTTTCGTTCATGGAAATGTTTTGGGCGACGCCATGTTCTATGGCAGCGGCGCCGGCAAGCTTCCTACTGCAAGCGCAGTGGTTGCAGATATTGTTGATATCGCAAAACATCTACATAAGAATATCCTGATTTCCTGGAGTTCCGGGAAGCTGAACCTAGTGGATTCCAAGAAAGCAGAAAACCGCTTTTTTGTGCGGACTACAGAAGCAAAGGAGCGTGTAAAGTCTGTATTCGGGGAAGTGGAATTTGTGGAGGCGCCAGATGTGGCAGGAGAGATTGGTTTTATAACTGGAATCATGACAGAGGAAGCTTTTGAAGAAAAGGCAGAGGCATTAAAAAATATCAAACAGAGGATCCGTGTTGTTTAGTAAAGGAAGAGTGTCCCAAAGGCGTGTTGCTTTTGGGGCATTATTTTATCATATAGGAATTTTTCATAAAAGAAATAGAAACTTTACGCAACTGGCTAATATTTGTCCTCTATGGTTCAGGTTATCTTTTGCCAAATGTCTAGTTTGGAAATTGTTGATTAGTAAGAAAGAATACGAAGAAATTTATTCCAAAGAGGGCATAATTTTATTTCCGCGGGCAATGCATCCACAGGGCACTTAGGAACTTAGACATCTGGTCTGTAACAAGGAGATGAATAAGTATTTGACAACTTGGGTTTTCTGATTTCCCATTCTGTGCGTTGCCGTTAGGGGACGTAGCACAGATATGCCCCATTCCTTTGCCTTGCATGTTGAAAGAACCGCAGGCAGTTGCAAAATCGGGAAGATATGTTATAATTTTTTTAACGAAAGAGAGATATGCAAGCTTTTATAAATCCTATGGAAGAACCCTGGATGAGAGGAAAGCGGATGACATTACAGTGTCCATTGTCCGGCATGGGAAACCGAAGGAACTTTTCAATTATTTTAAGGAGCATGGTTATGCAGTCAGCCAGCCATATAAGGGAATCTATCATATAAAAGAAAAAGTATTGTTCCCAACACAGGTGGTTGTAACCAGGGAATTGGAGCAAGAACCCCATGCATGGCTGAGGTCATTATCTCGGTGACTGGGAACAAAAGATATATGGAAACTGTTGGACAAGAAAAAATGTATGACAGAGGCATTTGAAAAGGAATTGGCAGATTCGGTATTGGAAGCGGCGCTAGAAGCAAACAAGCAGGTATTGGAAGAATGGAAAGGGAATAAAGATATGTTGAATCATTAATGGAAATGATGGAACCAGAATTTCGGTTAAGGGATGAGAGAATCCGCAAAGAAAGCATGGAAAAGGGTATAGAAAAAGGCATTCAGGGGATGGTAGACGCACTCCGGGAATTTGGGATTGGGGATGCAGAAATAAAGACAGCAATTATTAAGAACTATGGGTTTTCTGAGACACAGGCAAAGAAATATCTGTAAAATATAGGGAAAGTTTGATGGGGGAAATTCTGGAAATAGTGCTTTGAAGAAATTTCTATGTTCAAGAACGCCATCGGCGTTCTTGTTGCAGGGTGCGGGTTAAAGTTGCATATTAATATCTGTCTCGCCATCCATTATCTTTTTGTGGACTTCACTGATAATGTCATTATTTAAATCCAATTCCTCCTCTTGTGGAATCTTTCTTCTATAAGACCAGTCAAATCCACTGCGGACACAAAGTTCGTGATCTTTTTCTACTACTAAATATAAACCACGATCGATATTTTTTGTATATAGTCTCCACCATTTTTCATCAGGTACATTGAACAGTGTCCTTTCAATATCTGTAAAAATCAATCAAATCATATTATTTTCAACTTTTTCTTAAAAATATGCGTTTGCCAGCAGAGTTGACCCGTATGGCACGGCAACTGTTTTATGCAAGAGGGGTTAGCATTCTTAAATGAATTGGCATATTGAACGGGGTCAGATCCATTTATTCAACAATTTATTATTCAAACGAACAAATTGCACATAAAAGTAACGTCAATACTTTTTTATTACCTACTACTGAGGTTATCTACGGTCTTATCTACCATAGATTCTATATTACAAATTAGAAACAGTGAACCTTTTTCTTATACAAATACTTATACCTTATGAGGTACCGAATGGCATTATAGGCATTTTTGGAGTATACCTTAAGGAAAGGTCCAATGACCATCAGGGGGCATCCTTTGCTATACCTGTTGGGAAACCTCGTTGTGTCTATGTGATTATTTTATTAATTCCGCGGGTCTTGGCAGGAGTTTGGGATCCACTTTTACAGATATATTTTTTGTATGTAGAAAAATTTATTACTTTTGGTACCATAAATATATCAACAATATAAGAAGGAGTTTTTAAAAATATATTGTTTGTGCGGTAAAAAAATGTTAGCATCAATATATCAAATGGGAATGGCTATACTTTTTAGATAGATGGAAGCAATCCCATGTCAGCAGAGAGTCTTTTTATATTAGTACCAGAAAATTTAATGGAATGCGGTAAGGCTTAGAGAGAGGAGGTTGCCGTAACAGGGGAACGTATGTTGTCCAAGGTGGAGGAACAGACAGCAGGCTGTATCGAAAATGGCGTTAGGGAGCACTGGCTCTGCACGGAATGCAGCGTATTGTTTTCGGATAAAGGTGCAGGGATGGAAACCACAGCAGAAGAATTATTTAAAAAAGAGGAAATTCTGTGTTTGGCAAAATGTCCTCTTTGCATGTATTTGAATATTATTTCTATATAATTTGTATACAGCGCATTTATTACTTTTTTATACTCCCTTTTCCTTTAAAAAATTAATTTTAGGTATTTTCTGTTTTGATATTTTGGTATATCATAGAAATGGATTTTTTAAACTAACAAGAAAGGTGGAACATAAATTGAAATATGTAATTGTATTGGGAGATGGAATGGCAGACCGTCCCCTGGAAGAATTGCAGGGGATGACGCCCTTGGAATATGCTAAAACGCCACATATGGATTTGCTTGCAGCGACCGGAGAGATTGGAATGGTACATACGATTCCAGACGGGATGTCTCCTGGAAGCGATACGGCAAACCTCTCTGTGCTGGGTTATGACCCAAAGGTTTATTATTCTGGGCGTTCGCCCCTGGAGGCATTAAGTATCGGTGTGGATATGAAACCGACCGATGTTTCCCTGCGCTGCAATCTTGTAACGCTTTCTGAAGAAGAAAATTATGAAGATAAGAAGATTATAGATCACAGTTCAGGGGAGATTTCTACCGAGGATGCCGCAATCTTAATCGAAGCCGTAAAAAAAGAGCTTGAGACGGAAATATATAAATTCTATGTAGGCACTAGTTACCGCCATCTGTTGATTTTGGAGCATGGACAAGCGGCAGAACTGACGCCTCCCCATGACGTATTAGGTCAGACCATTGGTCAGTTTCTTCCAAAGGATGCGATGCTCTGTGAAATGATGAGAAAGAGTTATGACATTTTGGTAAACCATCCAATCAATGTGGAACGAAAAAAGAAAGGCTTAAATCCGGCAAATTCCTGTTGGTTCTGGGGGGCAGGAACCAGACCGGCATTGTCTTCTTTTGAAGAGAAGACAGGATTGAAAGGCGCTATGGTATCTGCCGTGGATTTATTGAAAGGGATAGCAGTTGGGGCTTCCATGAAAAATATTTTTGTGGAAGGAGCAAACGGCGGGCTTCATACCAATTACGAGGGGAAAGCACAGGCTGCGGTGGATGCGCTGGCAAAGGAACAGTATGATTTTGTCTATGTCCATGTGGAAGCGCCAGATGAAATGGGGCATCAGGGCAGTGCCGAAAAGAAAATTCAGGCGATACAATACTTGGATGAGCGTGTCATTGCCCCGATTTATACAGGATTAAAGCAGGCAGGGGAGGAGTTTCGTATGTTGGTGATGCCAGACCATCCTACCCCGGTTAGTATCCGCACCCATACCGGGGATGACGTGCCTTATCTGTTTTATGACAGTACAAAATGTTTGCATCATACTTGGAAATACAATGAAAAGGAAGCGGCACAGGCAGGGAATCGTATTGCAAAAGGGTGCGAGATGATAGATTATCTGATTTCCAAATAGAGAAAATTGCCTAAATCAAGAAATGATTGTAAGGAGTGCACTTTTTATGATCGGAGGGTAGGAGGCAAATATGGAATGTAAATGTAATGGGAAAAATGGATGCCTGGCAGAAGGAAAAAGAAATTGTTTTATCAAAAAGTAGTTATCACCAAAAAATTCTACAGATATGTTTTCCTGGAACAGCTCCAATAAAAAGTTGCAAAGGTAGATAAATATGGACAGGTCACAGGGATAAAAAAGGAAAAGCTTCCAATACTGTGAAGACCTCCAGCAGTAAGAAAGCAGTTTGCAAAATTACTATGAAAGGGTGATATGTTTTAACAGGTCAATGTTCCAGACAATCAGCAGCAAATTTTTCAATATAAAATTTACGATTACAATGCCCAATGCCATCCAGATATAGAGATCCCTGTATTTCAATCCAATTTTGATCCGGTGTTTGGAAATTCGTTCAATGGATTGACTGATCAAAAACCATCCCCCGCCGACCACTGCATAAGGCACCAGTGGATGGCACACAAAGGAGGTGGCAAGGTCGCCTCGCAACAGTGCAGCAATTGCCCTTGTCCCACCGCAGCCAGGACAGTATATTCCCAGTGTGCTGTTCACAAGGCAGGGCAGCAGGAGTTTTGAAATGGGAAGGGGAAATAGCTGGTATAGAAGTCCAAGGATTCCGACTAAAAAAACGATGGACCAGCCAATATAAAATAATGCGGTTTCTTCTTTTTCACGTTGTCTCATAATAAAATCCCTCAAAATTGCATTTGGTTGTTGGGTGGAAGGTTGCCGTTTGTTTCAGTATAATGATTCTGATCGCATTTGTCAAAGAAATTAGCTGAATGGGGATTCCATTTATACCAGATGAAGGATGGCTCCCGCCTTTGCAGGCGGTGGGCAGCTTTGTCATGCGATGCATAATGTGTGCTTCACAGCAAGAACGCTGGTGATATGCTTGAATTTTATAATACGCTGAATGGCATGATGGGGTCTTTGGGTATAGTTTTTTGGATTACTGTATGTATCAAGAGGGCTCCGACCAAAAAGGAATGGAAAGGAGTCTCATTCAGAAAGGAAAATGATATGAAATATGGATGGATAGATGAGTATTTACAAAATAAAACAGGGGTCACCAAAGACCTTCAGAAAGACTGGAATTGGATCCGTTACCAGGTTGGAGGAAAAATGTTTACAGCAGTCTGCCTGGCGGAAAATAATGAACCTTATTATATTACATTGAAATTGGAGCCGGAGGAAGGAGAATTTTTAAGGGTACAGTATGAGGATATTATTCCGGGATATTATATGAATAAAATGCATTGGAATTCCGTGAAAGTGGACGGAGAGGTGCCAGATGATTTGTTAAAAGATCTGCTGGATAAATCATACCAACTGGTATTTGATGGATTGAGCAAGAAAAAACAGCGGGAGATTTTGGGGGAGTGAAGTATAAAATCTAAGTGAAATCTCTATCTAATATAGTTTTTAGCGGGTGCTGGACGTCTGTGGGACATCCGCACCCACTGCACCAGGAGTGTAGAGGCAACACATGACTTTGAGATGAGAGAACAGGCACACACTTGCTGCTTGTAGTCATTCTTAGTCATTCAATTTTCCTTGTTCTCGCAGATATGCCAGAAATCCTTGGCAGCCTGCCACCACGTCCTCATAAGTTTTATCAAAATCTCCAGTATACCAGGGGTCAGCTACATCTCTCGGATGATCTGTATAATCCAAAAGCAGGCTCAATTTTTGCTCTTTATCTGCCCCTACAATCCGAAGCATATTCCGATAGTTCCAGTTATCCATTCCAATTAAATAATCATAATCTTTATAGTCGCTACGCTTCATCTGCACTGCATATTTTCCTGCTGTGGAAATACCTACCTGCGACAGTTTATTTCGGGTTCCATAATGAACGGGATTTCCAATTTCTTCAGTGCTGGTTGCAGCGCTTGCAATATAAAATTTATTTGCAATATTCTGTTTTTTTATAATGTCTTTCATTACAAATTCCGCCATAGGTGAACGGCAGATATTGCCGTGGCAGACGAATAATATTTTAATCATATCTTTTATATCCCTTCATAAGCCTTCAAACCTTGATATTTCAAGCTTTCTGGCGCATTTTTCATTTTTGGTTTTTTACCCTTAATCTGTGTAATTCGTTATAAATCTACGCAAATTTACGGGCAAATGGTGTAGTAATTGGTGTAGTAGATTAGTGTACTTCTCAACCTGATTATCTCTGTTTTCCATGCATATCCGCTTCTTTGAAGTCTAAAATCTTTGCCATCTGCTCCGCCGCACGGTTATAGCTGGCATGAGTATAGACATTCAGTGTAACGCCTACATCGGAATGTCCCATTACATACTGCAAGGTCTTAATATCCATGCCTGCATTTGCCATATTGGTACAGAACGTATGTCGGAATACATGAGGTGTGGTATGCGGCAATGGTTTTTCAGGATAAAGTTTCTTGTATTTCTTCATTGCCCACCGTATTTCATTTTCGATATGTAATGCTACTTTTGGCTTATCATCCTTGTCCAGCAGAAGAAAGCTGCTGTATCCGTCAACAATCATTTCTGTTTTCAACTTCTTACGATTGACAAGGATATTTTTCATACTTCGATAGACTTCTTCTATCATGGGAATAAAGCGGCATCCGCACTCGGTCTTTGTTTTCTCAACATAATATTTTCCGCCCCGTTCCCTGACAAGCTGATGATCTACACGGATTTTCCGGCTTTCAAAATCCAAATCACTTTTTGTCAAGCCACAAAATTCACTGACACGCATTCCCGTCCCCAACAGCACGACAAATTCATCATAATACTTTGCATAGGTTTTATCATTTCGGATAAACCCCATCCAAAGTTCCTGCTGTTCCTCTGTCATGGCGATACGTTTTTGTGAATCGTTTGGCACGACATCAACCAGCTTAAAATCAAATACCTATTGATTCAACAATTGGTGATATTTATAATAAATATGAAGATGGGTATGATATGAGTGAAAACCAAAAAAGCAATCTAAAAGACGATATATTATATTCATTATGTATTCAAATTAATAAAGCTATGCGCGAATATAATGAAAATACTGAAGACAGTGAAAATAGCATTAATGTTTTGTGCGGCATCGTACCAAATAGCTTTGACTGTGAACAAGTATAAACAAATGAAAAATTGTAAAAAATGTAGTTACCCCCATTTCAAATGGAGGTATTTCTGATTCCTGGGTTTGTTATCGAAAAAACTCACCTCATGGATTAATTGTTAAAATATCGCTGCCTTTAATACAATTTACTCAACTTTCCCACCAATAAAACTGGTATCTTGACATAAAAAGCACCACATCCTTGGTATCATAAGATTACCACATCAAACCAACCAAATAGAAGATGTGCTAATCTTATGATGAACCAAATGAGTTAAATTGAAAATATTATTGCCACAAGGAGCAGAAGGAACTTTGTTCAATTAAACATAGCTCATTCTAAAGTAAGTATCCTTTGAGATAACCAACTCTCTGCGTTTGGCATTAGGGAATCGGAAAAGGGGTTTGCCCTAGAATACTAACAGCCTCTACCACCACATTATCCTGCTTTTCTCTTAAAATACTCAAGTGTTCGAATCCACGCGATATGAAATACAATTTTCAATACATATGCACCTTTTACACCATCCTGCTCCAAACAGGTATTGTATAAACGATGTAAGTTGTACTTCCTATCATCTGTCATTGTTAAATTCAGGTTTGTGCGATAAACTATATCATTGCGCATTGCCAATAAACGTTTCATCAGCATACGATACTCTGTTACTAGTACTATCTGTGCAACTTCAGCCACTTCAAGTAAGTATCTGCGCTTCATTTCCTCTGCATCTTCTCTAAATTTCTTGGCAAATTCACTTCTGATTTCATCCCGATTTAATTCATACGCTATAGCATTCTTAATATTAAATGCTGGATATAATACGTCAAATCCGTATCCATCCCAACGCAATTCCTCAATAGCTCTCTGCAATGTATTCCACCGCATTTGATTGTAAGCTAACGGAATCATTCGCGGTATACTATCCAAATAATTTCTATACACATTTCCTGCTACATCATTATTCTGAATTATCTCCATGAAATCTACATCATCATAATGACAATTGCTTTTTTCAATTCCTAAGACCTCCGTAATCACATGTTCCAAAATCATCGGACAAGTATACTTGAACGCATAATCTGCATTTTCTGCAATCTTATTTGTTTTATCGCAAATTAAGTATTTTTCACCAATAATGGAATTTAATGTCACACTGTCCGAATCAACATAGATTTGTTTTGTCTCCTCTACAAAATCATCAAATATCGCTTCTGTCATATCGTCCTTCTCCATATACTTATCCGTTAAATATGTAGAAAGGACTTCATCCAACCTTCCGGCAACAACATAAGTAGACTGACCATAACCCTGAGCATTCAACTTCTTTATTATGTCAAGCATATAATCATCCTTATTATTTAATTTTGTATGATACAAGATAATATCCGGTTTTCTGCTTTGTACAGCTTCCTGAACGCGATTAAAGACAACTTCACTAATTCTTGCCGCATCTTTTTGTCCCTGATTTATTCCTATACTGTCTGATAGAATAATCTCTCTATCATATGACATATTCTTTATCTGCAAATAAAATTCCGCCTTCTTTACAACAGGTTCAATTGTGTAAAAATCGCCTTTCCTCTGCTTACTCTTATTACCAAACACATGGCTCAAGTAATCTAACGTCTTTGCATCCTCAGTATGCCCAAAATAAGTTAGAATCTCTCCTATACTCGATTCTGAAGAATATTCTTTATTATACGCCTCCAGATCTTTCTCTAATTCGGAATATATTGTTGTAATCATAGCCTCGTTATTATATGCTTCGAGCATAGCTTCAATTTCATCACTGCTGATATCAAACTGTTCATCTTCGTAATCACGAATCAGCTGTTTAATAATAAAATCACTATCCTTCTCTGCCATTTTATCAATTGATTTGCTGCTTCCATAAAAATCAATCAACGCACTTTTGGTCAGCTCCTCTATTGAAACCGAAAGGCTATTATTAAGATTTCTGATTCCTAACCCAAATGTTTTGTCATAATTCAATTCTAATCTTTTTGCCACAGTGCCCCTACACTTTTTGCACAATTCAGAAAGAACAGAAATCTTTTTGCAATTTTCTTTAATCGTAACAATGTATTCCTCTACTGCTTCGACAATTAAAGCTTTAATACTAACATAAATCTCTTCTTTGCTTTTTAATTCAACAATTAGTTTAAAATCACACTCTTTTGGCATTTCCTGAGTCGATGAATTAATATGGTATACAATCGAGCATGCCGTAGTTTCCTTTAAACTTGTCAATGCTGGTACAAAATTTTTCAACGCGCTATTCGAAAGAACTGCGCTTAGAATAAACCTTGTCTTACCAGAACCCGTACACCCTACGTTCAAGATTTCCAACGGTTTATCCTCAATCTTAATTTGAGAAAAGTCTTCTGATTTTATAAATTCTTCATAGCTATCTGGAAACATTATCTTTACGGCAATCTCAATCGACACATTCTGAAACCTAATTACTGAACAATGGTAACCACACCGCTCAGCATCACGATTTATTGCATACATCTTTTTCAGATCTATTAATTCCAAAGACGAATTCATAAGTTCCTCAACCTCTTTGCTCACCTTACGAGCAGCCATTACTGTAGTAACCTTTTCGTTTCCAATAGTTACTTTCAACTGCCTCCCATCTTTCGTATATGATGCCTTGTACGAGCCGCCATCAAGAATCATATTGATTTTGTATTCCTGCATTAAACTTTCCTCCCTCTTATTTTGATATTTACAAGAATATTTTTTGTATATTATTCCCTTTCTTTGATTAAGATAACACTTCGTATATTTCTTGTCAATAGTTTTACAGGAATATTTTGAAAAATTACTCTCATATTTTCTTTGTTTAGCTACTTCTTTGCAACAAAAAAGGAATAAGAATACCTCTTTATTCCTTTTTTTGTTATAGACAGTGTCTGTCCAATTTGCATCATAATCCAATATATTTTAGATTTATACAAAATTTCTAAATTGATTTTTTGTTAACTTTGTCATTCCAAGGCTCTTTCAAAAATGGTGTAGTAGTGGTATAGTAAGCGCCTTGATTTTCCGTGAAACCATTGATTTTACAGACTTTTCAGGAACATTTCAAGATATTGCCGTGGCAGACGAAAAGTATTTTTATCGTATTTTGCATAACCTTGCATATCTCTGCAAAACCTTTGTATTTACTGGCTTTGTGAGCATTTTCCTTTCTTGCTTATTTTAATCAAATTCTGCATACATCTGCATAAATTAGCATAGTTTGGTGCGGATTTGAAGTAAATTCTAAATTTGTATTTCAAGAAAAATGAAATATATCAAAGATATTTTATACCATTAAAAAGAGCGTTGCAATAAATTTTACATATAAAATTTATTTTACTATTCAAAAATTAAACATACAATACTCCATCATATCCAATGTGTACATAGGTGTTTGCTGTTATCATAAATCCATCTACCTTGTTCTTTGGTAGGTCTTTCCTTGCCTCTTCAAAAAGCCAGATGTACATGACCCGCCAAGGGAACCAGCAGCTTTCTGCTTTTTATATTTATCGTTAGGGTTTAAGTTTACTAAAGCTGTAAAAGCATCATTTAACGACTGTACCTCATTGTTCCTTTTGAATACGTTTGTTATCATTGCCATTTGTATCGTTCCTCCAATCCAACATAAGCTTACGGATTTCTCTAATTTCTTTGCACTCATCCGTAAGCATCATCTCGCAAAGAATTTTTGCCATCTCTGGTTTGCTTAATTCTGTTTCTCTGGTTTTCGCTTCATCCATATGATGATCCGCTGCATTTTCTTTATAGCCTTTCTGTATATTTGATAAATATTGCAAGTAGCTTGTCAAGACAAGCTTCACTGCATATGGGGCGGTGGTCCTTTTAAGCGGTGGATAAAAAGAGTTTTTTATTTCATCTACAATACGGTTCCATTTATTTTTATCCACTTTAAGCTGGAAGAATTGAGGAGTGGAAGCGTCAACTTTGGGATAGTCAAGGGTTACGCCTGATAAGTTTTTCCAATTGCTTTGTGATGACAAAGCATGTTCGATTGCTTGATTAAAAAAATCAACTCGGCTGACGGATGGCTGGTATTCTTGTCCCTTTAAAAATAAACCAAGTATCTTTGGATTCTTTCTCAAAGATAGGATTGTGTATTCCATAGAAAATTCTCCTTTGCAAAAGTATTGTTTTGTATTGTTATGTATTTATAAGTATATAACATATTTTTCTGTGAATGTCAAGGGTTTCAAAAAAATAAGCTGGGAATGAAGGTGGTGGAATGATAACCCCATATCTAAGTGGAAAGGATGAGTAATTATTTTATGAAAATTGAAACAGTGAAATAAGTGGCAATTTTATTCTATTTGATTTTTTATTTACACAGGATGATGTGGATAAAATCATAATAATGGATATTGGTCACAGTGGAATTGTAAATCATTTTGAAGCGAAATGGATAAAATTATTCCATTCACTGCAATTTTAATTCATAATTTAGGTGTCAAAAGTTGGTTCGATAAAATCCTTTTCGAAAACCATCTTTTGACACCTAGATCAATTAATGTAGAGAATTATCTGGTATAATATGCTACATCCTCCAAATAAGTCTCTGCATTTTGTCGGTTATGGGAGATCTCTTCTTCTGTAACGGTTCGTTTTATTTTTGCAGGGTTGCCAAGAACCAGGGAGTTGTCTGGAATTATGGTGTTTTGCGTGACTAGGGCTCCAGCAGCAACAATGCAGTTTTTTCCGATTACCGCATGATTCATGATGATGGCGCCCATGCCGACTAGTGTGCAGTCGCCAATGGTACAGCCATGGATAATTGCGCCATGCCCGATTGTGACTTGTTCTCCGATGGTGACGTCTGCACCCTGGTCCACATGGATGATGCATCCGTCCTGAATGTTGGAATCCTTTCCAATTACGATGGAACCACTTTCTGCACGGATAACAGCGTGAAACCAGATATTAACATTGTCTTTTAAAGTTACATCACCACAGACCACGGCGCCGGTAGCCATGAAAACATTTTTTCCTATGATGGGATCTTTCAGAGTATGCATTGTCATTATCCTTTCTTAAGATCAGTTGTGTTAGGTACTATTATTCAGGCAGCTAAATACCGCGACATTTTACTTGCCCAAATTTCCATCTGCTGCGTTGTACCCGATAAAGCGGGGCAGACCCTCATCAATCGCTGCAGCTCAATCTTTTGTCTTGCATGTGAAAATTTGTTCAGCGTAATTCTGTTGTGATATTTAACCGCCTGAGTAATAGTAAATATCACGTTCATATTTGACGGAAAGTGAATGTGATATTTCATTAGTATATCAAAAATTGTCTAAAAATAATAGGAAACATTATGGAATAAAATTTTTATATTTTCTGTGAACCAAAATAAAAGTTATTACAATGTATAGGTGAAGGGCAAAGCAAGGCACAGAATTGAGGAGATTATGAACAGAATACAACTGGAACAGTGCATTCAAGAATATGGAAAAGATATTTACACATTTTGCAGTCAGATTACCAGAAACCGCCAGGAGGCAGAGGATCTTTATCAAGATACGTTTCTAAAGGCGGTGGAGTTGGGGGAATGTCTTGATTTTGACCGTAATCCCAAAAGTTATCTGGTTTCTGTTGCATTGCGCATATGGAAAAACCGAAGGCGTAAATTTGCCTGGCGTCAGAGAATTGCCGGAACCCAAACTTTGATAGAAGAAGCAATTCAAGAGGAAATGCCACAGAAAAGCAATTCTGCAGAAGATGCCATACTTCAAAAGGAATTTAAGGAACAAGTGCGAAAGGCGGTAGAACATTTAGACGAAAAATATCGCATACCTGTGTATCTTTTCTATACCCTTCAACTTTCGATAGAAGAAATCGGAACGGTTATGAGGATTCCTCAAGGAACTGTAAAAAGCCGGCTTCACAAAGCAAGAGCCTTGCTGAAAAAAGATTTGGAGGTTATGATCAATGAAACATGATATGGATGATTTGTTAAAATATGCCCTTTCTTCCAAAATAGAACCAGATGACAGATTAAATCAGGAGATATTAAAAAAAGCTTGGAAAAAGGAGGCAGAAATTATGGGTACACAGAAAAGAAAAAGAATTCCGGCAGCGGTAGCGCTTGCGGTATTGGTACTGTCCGTTGGTTCTTTCACTGTATACGCAGCTTGGAAATACCTGACCCCAGGGCAGGTGGCAGAGGTGACAAAAGACAAGGGGTTGGCAGCAGCATTTAACGGTGAGGATGCAGTGGCAGTTCATGAAGTCCAGGAGTATGGCAATTATCGGATTACACTTCTTGGGATTGTCTCTGGCAGGCGCTTGAGTGAATTTATCAGCCAGGATGGGCAAGGAAATGTATACGATGACAGAACTTATGTGGTAACTGCAATTGAACATACAGATGGGACGCCAAGACCAGATACCAGTGAAGAAAGCTATGGCAAGGATCCATTTTTTATATCGCCGTTGATTGAGGGGCTGGATCCAGCACAGTATAATATTGTGACTATGAATGGCTGTTATTCTGAAATTCTAGAAGATGGAATCCAGTACCGGATTGCAGAGTGCGATAATGTGGAGATATTTGCAGACCGTGAAATTTTCCTTTGTGTCAGTGATGGGACATTTTATAACACAGAGGCGTATCAGTTTGACAAGGAAAGCGGCGCTATCAGCCGAAATGAATCGTATCAAGGAACCAATGCTTTGTTTACGCTGCCGTTAGAGAAAAAGAAAGCAGATAAACGGGCAGCCGAGGATTACATCAGAGAGATGGAGATGAAGTGGAAGGAAGATGGGGCAGAAGATGAAGAAGAGAATATAACAGGAGAACGTTCTCCTAAAAAAGATGGTCAAAAGGAGGAGAAAACGAATACGTCCCAAGAAGACGATTTTTTCGAAAGGGTTTCAGAGGAAATCAGTGATTGGAAAAAGGCAGATTTTGAAAAGAAAGCCAGCCTTGTAAAGGAAATGATATTGACACCAGATACAGAGGGAAATCTTACGTATGAGTACCAGGTTGGTGAAGATGGCGCGGGTTCTTCCTCAACAATTTCAGTGGAGATGCTCTCAGAAAAAGATGAGGAGGGAATGGCAAAAGCGAAAAATATTTTTGGCGGGCAGGAAAAAGTTTATATTGAAACCTTTTTATGGAACGAAGATGGAACCATTACCCTATGCGTATACCAGATGAACCCTTCTTTTCACTAAATAGGAAGTGGAACTTTGATTGAGATAAAAGCCTGTGGGGGATTACAGGGATTCAGAACTGTTTTTTGTTTAATGAGAAAGCCTTTGAGGAACTGCAAATAAAGGGATTTAGATATGTTTCTTGCTTAATGCTGCTTCTCCATGTATAATGGACAAGGAAAAGAAAAGGTCAATCGTAATATGCACAGGAGAAGTGGCATGGAACTTAAATCAGAAAACCTGGAAATCACATACCAGGATTTACAAAAGATGGGGGAAGGTACTTTCTTTTTGGTGGATATCCGGGAGGAATTTGACGTGTCTTATGGGGGGATTCCACAGGCGCTGCATGTTTCCCAGGAGAAATGGAAAGAGAAGTTACAGGGGTTTCCAAAGGATAAAAAACTGATCCTTTATTGCAACAAAGGGATTTTTAGCCGTCAAAGGGCAGAGGAATTAGTTAGGCAGGGATTTGAGGCATATTCATTAAAAGGCGGTTATCATGGATGGTTGATATCACAGATGCAGGAATCTGTAAACCGAAAAGAACAGAGGGGCGCCGAGATTGAGAAGAGCATCCGCAAGAAATTCCATAAGCAGCTTTTTTCCCGGTTTGCCAAAGCAGTCCGGGATTATAAGCTGGTACAGGAAGGAGACCGGATTGCCGTCTGTATTTCAGGCGGAAAGGATTCCATGGTAATGGCGAAATTGTTCCAGGAACTGCAAAAACATCGGAAAGTGTCGTTTGAACTAAATTTTTTGGTCATGGATCCAGGCTACAGTGAAGCAAACCGCAAGGTGATTGAACATAATGCCAGGATTATGGAGATTCCCATTACCATATTTGAGACAGAGATTTTTGATGCAGTGTATGAGGTTGAAAAGTCGCCCTGTTATCTCTGTGCCCGAATGCGGCGGGGACACCTCTATCACAAAGCAAAAGAGTTAGGTTGCAATAAAATCGCGTTGGGGCATCACTATGATGATGTGATTGAGACTATTTTGATGGGGATGTTATATGGCGGTCAGGTCCAGACCATGATGCCAAAACTGCATAGTACAAATTTTGAAGGGATGGAATTGATTCGCCCCATGTACTATATCCGCGAAGAGGACATCAAACATTGGCGGGACTACAATCAACTGTATTTTCTCCAGTGTGCCTGCCGGTTTACAGATGCCTGCAGCACATGCGGACCAGAAGGACAGAATTTGTCAAAGAGGATGGAAATTAAGCGGCTGATTGCAGAATTAAAAAAGACGAACCCCTTTGTGGAGGCAAATATTTTCAGAAGTGTGGAAAATGTAAATTTAAATACTGTCATTGCCTACAAAGCTCATGGAGAGCTGCATCATTTTCTGGATGGATATTGAGGAGGTAGAAAGAGGAATCATAGATAAGTTGAAAAAAGAGGAGAAGAAAAGATGGAGCTTACCAAGGAACAAAAAACACGGTATCACAGGCAGATGGTTTTACAGGAAGTAGGAACACAAGGGCAAAGAAAGCTGCTGGAAGGGAAAGTTTTAATTATTGGCGCCGGAGGGCTAGGATCCCCTGTTGCCATGTATCTTGGGGCGGCAGGAGTGGGGACGATTGGAATTGCAGATGCAGATGAGGTAGATTTGTCAAATCTCCAAAGGCAGATTGCACATGGAACAAGTGACATTGGGAAACCAAAGGTGCATTCCATAAAAGAAACCATACAAAACATCAATCCAGATGTCGCAGTCCATGCGTACCAGACTTTTGTGAACGATGAAAATATTATGGAATTGATTGCAGATTATGATTTTATTGTGGATGCGACTGATAATTTCCCAGCAAAATTTTTGATTAATGACACATGTGTGTTGGAGAAGAAGCCATTTTGCCACGCAGGGATTCTGCGGTTTCAAGGACAGCTTATGACGTATTTACCAGGGGAGGGACCCTGTTACCGCTGTGTATTCCGCAATCCACCGCCAGAACATACAGTGCCGAATTGTAAGCAGGCAGGAGTGGTCGGTGCAGTGGCAGGAGTGGTTGGAAGCCTCCAGGCGATGGAGGCAGTTAAGTATCTGCTGGGAACAGGCGACTTGCTGGTGGGGAAGTTATTGACATACGACGCACTGAGAATGGAGTTTCGTACCGTAAAACTTCCTGTGCATGTGCCAGACTGCCCTGTATGTGGGGGAGCGTCCTAGGACCGCTGTCAGGAGGGATGATGCTGTATTTAAGGAAACAGGATTATGATTTGATTGTGAAATATTGCAGGCAGAGGCTCCCAGAAGAAGCCTGCGGTCTTTTGGGAGGTACAAAGGATGGAGGGGACTGCCATGTGGAAAAAGTGTATTTTTTAACGAATATGGAACATGGCAGGGAACATTTTTTTATGGATCCCAAAGAGCAGTTTACGGCGATAAAAGATATGCGAGCCCATGATTTTGTTCTGTTAGGAAATTTTCATTCACATCCAAATTCCCCTTCCTGCCCTTCCAAAGAAGATATACGCCTGGCGAATGATATGGGTTTGCGTTATTTGATTTTATCTTTGATGGGACAAGAGCCTGAACTGACTGTATTTCGGGTGGAGGAAGGCGGGCAGATATGGGAGGAGCCGCTTATATCAGATGGGTGAAGGCTCCGCCAGTACAGGAGGCAAGTAACTAAATTATATCAAAGGGGATACAGTGCCGCGCCGAGCACAATTGCGAAGCAATATTTTCCCCTTGTGCGTGTGCGCATATTATTTTATCATATAGGAAATTCGGTGGAATTTCCTAATATAGATTCGGGTGTCAAAAGGTGGTTCCTAAAAACTTTCTTGACAAATTGCACAAAGAAATGCAAATGTTGTTTCGAGTGTCCCAGACAGAAGAATTTCTAAGTGTTTCGATAAACAAGAATGGCAAATTTACGCAACCGGCTGATATTCGCCATCCATGGCTCAGATCAGCCTTTTCCAAACATCGTGTTTGGAAATTGCTGTTTCAAAAACAGAACACAAAGAAATTCTAACTGTCAGGACAAGTCGCAACGTTTTGCATCCATTTGTGCAATTTGCCAATATTCCTTTTGAAAACCACCTTTTGACACCCGAATCCTATATAATAAAAATAACCTATTGACACTTTGTGAAAAATAGGTTATATTATTTTTACATCAAATAACCAAGTAACTCGGTAGGAATAATAGGAAAATATAGACCATACTCCAAAGCATCTTAAACGGAGTAATATATGAAAAAGAGGAGAAAACGATATGGGTAAGAAGACATACACAGACAGAACATTGAAATTTGAGACGCTGCAGTTACATGTAGGACAGGAAGAGCCAGATCCAGTTACAGATGCCAGAGCGGTGCCAATCTATGCCACTTCTTCTTATGTGTTCCACAATTCTGACCATGCTGCAGCAAGGTTTGGTTTGGAGGATGCAGGAAATATTTATGGAAGGCTGACAAATCCGACCCAGGATATTTTTGAACAAAGGATCGCAGCTTTGGAAGGAGGCGTGGCAGCGCTTGCCGTAGCTTCGGGAGCCGCGGCTGTTACATATACCATTCAAAACCTTGCAAAGAGCGGGGACCATATTGTGGCAGCAAACAATATTTACGGCGGCAGTTATAACCTTCTGGAACATACCCTTCCAGAATATGGTATCACTACAACGTTTGTAGACCCTTCCAAGGTGGAAAACTTTGAGACAGCCATCAGGGAACAGACAAAGGCGCTTTATATTGAAACGATGGGTAATCCCCATTCTGATGTAAGCGATATAGAAGCAATTGCAGAGATTGCACATGCGCATAAGATTCCCTTGGTGGTGGACAGCACCTTTGCCACACCATTTTTGGTAAGGCCCATAGAACATGGGGCAGATATTGTAATTCATTCTGCGACCAAGTTTATTGGAGGGCATGGAACTGCTATTGGCGGCGTAATTATAGACAGTGGAAAATTTGATTGGGAAGCATCCGGGAAATTTCCTTCCCTTACCGAACCCAATCCAAGCTACCACGGTGTCAGCTTTACCAAGGCGGCTGGAGCAGCAGCTTTTGTGACAAAAATCCGCGCGATTCTCTTGAGAGACACAGGGGCAACCCTTTCCCCGTTCCATGCATTTATCTTTCTGCAGGGATTGGAAACTTTGTCTTTGCGGGTGGAACGTCATGTGGAAAACGCTTTGAAGGTGGTAGAATACTTAAACAGCCATCCCCAGGTGGAAAGGGTACATCATCCGTCTGTCAGTACAGATCCAAGACAGCAGGAATTATATCAGAAATATTTCCCCAAGGGAGGCGGTTCTATTTTTACCTTTGAGATAAAGGGAAATGAGCGGACGGCAAAAGACTTTATCGATAACCTGGAAATATTTTCTCTTCTGGCAAATGTAGCGGATGTGAAATCTCTTGCCATCCATCCGGCTTCCACCACCCATGCCCAGCTAAACGAGGTGGAAATGAAAGAACAAGGAATTGCGCCAAATAGCATCCGTCTGTCCATTGGCACAGAACATATTGATGATATTATCGAGGATCTAGAGGAAGCATTTCAGGCGGTAAAATAAATTACGAAAGTTTTTAAGGTATGGATGATATTACCAAAGGGTTAATGGAAACATTTCAAGCCATAAAATAAATTTTAAAGATCATTTGGAACCATATAAGTTTTAAAGGTCAATTTGAACCATATAAGTTTTAAAGGTCATTTCGAACCGTGAAATAAGTTTAAAGTCCAAGGGTTATCAGGGAAAACTGAATAAAGGAGGCAGGCAGAATGTCTGGAATATATCAGGGAACTTTGGGGTTAATTGGAAATACCCCATTGGTGGAAGTAGTTAATATTGAAAAAAAGTATGGTCTAAAGGCAAGAGTGCTGGTGAAATTGGAATATTTTAATCCGGCGGGAAGCGTGAAAGACCGTATTGCCAAAGCTATGATTGAAGATGCAGAGAAAAAAGGGGTTTTAAAGGAAGGCTCTGTGATTATTGAGCCGACTTCAGGAAATACGGGAATCGGTCTTGCGGCAATTGCAGCCGCAAAGGGGTATCAGGTAATCCTTACTATGCCAGAAACCATGAGTGTGGAGCGCAGAAATATTTTAAAAGCATATGGCGCCAAATTAGTTCTCACGGAAGGCGGCAAAGGTATGAAAGGGGCGATTGCAAAGGCACAAGAGCTGGCAAAGGAGATTCCGAACAGCTTTCTTCCAGGGCAATTTGAAAATCCGGCAAATCCGCAAATTCACAGAGATACCACTGGTCCAGAAATATGGGAAGATACCGAAGGAAAGGTAGATATTTTTGTGGCAGGCGTTGGAACAGGAGGAACCATTACTGGAGTGGGCGAATATTTGAAGTCCCAAAATCCTCAGATAAAGGTGGTTGCGGTGGAACCGTCTGCATCCCCGATATTGTCTGAGGGAAAGGGCGGTCCGCACAAAATTCAGGGAATCGGCGCAGGCTTTGTACCAGATACGTTAAATACCAAAGTGTACGACCAGGTTTTTCCGGTTGCGAATGAGGCGGCATTTGAGATGGGAAAGGAAATGGCAAAGACAGAAGGGGTCTTGGTTGGGATTTCTTCAGGCGCCGCTTTGTATGCGGCAATAGAACTTGCAAAGCGTAAAGAACAGGAAGGAAAGACTATTGTGGCGTTGCTGCCCGACAGCGGCGACAGGTATTATTCCACACCATTATTTCTCATATAGGAAACCCTATCGAACTTCCTATATGTGTGTTTTTTCATATATTAGCCAGCATACAATCTGCAGGGCTGCCGTATTAGGCAAAATATATACAGGACATGGGAAATCTAACAGATTTTTGAAACCATGTCCTGTTGTTTTTCTTTAATGGGTCAGTTTTTTTCTTATAGAGGGATTTTTTTCATAATTCCTCTATGAGAAGACTAACATGCACACTCGCGCAAAAGAAATTATAATGTAGATTATTGAAAATGAAAATGTTATAATATGTCTAAAAATGGGGAAAAGGAAGGGGAATCTACATGTTTGCGAAACTAGAACTGGAACTGAAGCCGGAAAAAGGAGAACAATTTTCGTGGCAGAAAGCAGTTCTTTTACAAGGTATCTTAATGGAGCAAGTGGACATGGAATATGCCAACGAGCTTCACAAATCTGCATTGCATCCCTATAGCCAATCAGTTAGCCAGCAAGATGGAGAAAATATATGGACAATCTGTACTACCAATGAGGAAGCTTATGAGCATGTAATTTCTCCTCTGCAGAGCAGTAAATTTAAAGAATTTTATTTGCAGTATTATAATTGGAAGGTGTCTGTTGGAAGAAAGGAATTGCTGCAGCTGGAGAGCAATGATTTTATGGATCAATATTATTTTACAAATGCCAATCGTTATATAAAAATACAATTTCAAACGCCAACCGCTTTTAAACGTCGTGGAGAATATGTGTTTTTTCCAGATTTACCCTTGATTTACCAAAGTCTGATGAACAAATATGATGCGGCATCCCAGAAGGAAACGGTGGTAAACGAAGAAGTATTAGAACAACTGGTCCAGTACAGCAAGGTTGTGCAATATCGCCTGAGAAGCTGCCATTATTCTGTACATGGGGCGAAAATCCCGGCATTTATGGGTGAAATTACAATTCGTGTCAGCGGTCCCCAGGCGATGGTTAATTTCATAAATATGCTTTTGCATTTTGGGGAATATTCTGGAGTTGGGATAAAAGCTGCTATGGGAATGGGGCATTTAAAAGTGTTGGAATAAGTGATAAGAGAATTTTGCAGCAAAATCAAGGTGGGCTGTCGCGGGCGCTGGTTTTGCAGTATCGCAAGTGAACGTGGTCACCCATCTGATAAAAGTGTGGGCAGGAGGAGAAGATGACAAAAGAAAGGGTGCAGTTAATTGTGGGCGGACTGCTCCACGATGTGGGAAAGGTGGTTTACCAACAAGGTGACGGGAGAAAACACAGTGTCAGTGGTTACGAGTTTTTAATGCAAGAAGCCGGGCTGAAAGAGAGACAGGTGCTGGAATCCGTCCGGTATCATCATGGGGCAGAGTTAGAAAATGCAGAGATACCCGCGGATTCCTTTGCATATATTACATATTTTGCAGATAATATCACGGCTGCGGCAGAGCACAGGAAATCGGATATGGAGGAAAAGGAGAGTGACAAAGAAACTCCCTTGGAATCTGTCTTTAATATTTTAAATGGCAATGACAAAAAACTTTTTTATCATCCGAGGATATTGGGAGAGAAGGAAGGCATTAATTTTCCGGTTGAGGAAAAATTCGTATTTGACCAGCATTTTTATCTTACCATAAAACAAAATTTGCTGGAAAATTTGCGTGGGATTATGTGGGAACCAGAGTATTTAAATTCTATTTTGGAAATCTTGGAGGGGAATCTCAGTTATGTTCCATCCTCCACGGCAAAAGATGAATTGTCAGATGTCTGTTTGTATGACCATCTCAAATTGACGGCGGCTTGTAATACTTGTATTTATGATTATCTCCAGGAGAAACAGGTTACAGACTACAAGGACAAGCTTTGGCGCCGTGGCAGAGAGTTTCAGGAAGAAAAAATGTTCGCATTGTTTTCCATGGATATCTCCGGGATTCAAAATTTTATCTATACTATACACAGTGAGGGGGCGCTGCGGAATTTGCGTGCACGTTCTTTTTATCTGGAAATTATGATGGAGCATGTGGTGGATACGCTTTTGGAGCGATTGGAACTGTCTAGGGCAAACCTCATCTATTCCGGCGGCGGGCATTGTTATATTTTGATGGCGAATACACAAAAAACCAAACAGGTTGTAATGGATTTTGAAAGGGAATTGAACCAGTGGCTGCTGGAACAGTTTGATATTTCACTTTTCATGGCTTCTGCTCTTGCAGCGTGTTCCGCCAGGGATTTGAGGAACGAGCCAGCAGGTAGTTATGCAGATATTTTTAAGCAGGTGGGAGCAGCGATCTCTAAGAAGAAATGTGCAAGGTATACAGCAGGTCAGATTCAAGAGTTAAACCAAAGAAAACCAGCAGATGATACTAGGGAATGTAAAGTTTGCAAAAGGCTTGGACAGTTGGTCCAGTCAGGAATGTGCGAGAGTTGTTCGGCAATCTTTCGCATTTCAAAGGATATTTTATACAGTGATTTTTTTGTGGTTGTCAAAACAAAACGGGAGGATGCACTGCCGCTGCCCTTTGGCGCTTATCTGATTGCCGGTCAGGAGGAGTCTTTCGAGGAATATACGCAGCAGGACTCGTTTCTTCGTGCTTATGGAAAAAATAAGATGTATTCGGGAAAACATTTTGCTTCAAAAATCTGGGTTGGCGATTATACGACTGGAGACAGCAGCGAGGAATTTGCGCGGCAGGCAGAGGGAGTCAAGCGGATTGGAATTCTGCGGGCAGATGTGGATAATTTGGGAAAAGCATTTGTTTCTGGCTTTGAAAGTGAAAAAAATGGGGATAAGTATGTAACGTTGTCCAGGACGGCTGCTTTATCCAGGCAGCTCTCCATGTTTTTTAAGTACCATATCAATCAAATACTGAAAGAGCCTGTGTATCATATGCACAGCAAAGAAAAAAAAGAGCGGAAAGCAGCCGTTGTATATTCTGGCGGCGATGATTTGTTCCTTGTGGGCGCCTGGGATGATGTTTTGGAGCTTGCCATAGATATTCAGCAGGCATTTGAAAGATATACAGAGGGATCCTTGTCTATTTCAGCAGGAATTGGCATTTATCAGCCGAAATTTCCAATTCATGTCAGCGCCTCTGAGGTTGCAGGGTTGGAGGAAGAGTCTAAAATGTGTCCAGGAAAAAATGCAGTGACCATTCTGCCTGACGGGGAAAATCATGAGGAAGCTGACCCACAAAGCGGCGACACCATAATGGTCAGCGATGGAACCTATTCCTGGCAGGTATTTGAAAATGAGGTGATCGGGGAGAAATACCAGGCAATCCGGGAATTTTTCCAGTCTTCTGAGGATCGGGGAAAAAGTTTTTTGTATCATTTGCTGGAACTGGTATGCAGGCAGGAGGATAAGGTCAATCTCGCCAGGTATGTTTACCTTTTGGCAAAAATGGAACCTGGGAATGAATCAAGCAATGAGGAAAAAGGGCGTTACAAGGAGTTTTCCAGAAATATGTATCAGTGGATTCGGGAGGGAAAGGACTGCAGGCAGTTAAAGACAGCAATCAATCTGTATGCATACAGTATCAGGGATGAGGAGGAAGGAACATGGTGATAACGGAGACAACCTATGTAGAGAAGGCAGAACAGACCATTCTGGCGCATAAGAACAGAAAAAATGAGAGGACTGGGAAACCAATGCCGATGGTTACAACCACAAAAATTAGAAATCTTCTGACAATGGCAACAGATATTTACAATGAGGTGCTAAATTGTCAGGTTGATTCTTTGAGCGATGAAATTTGTGGAAGAATCCAATATCTGAAAGTCCGTTTTATATATGAAGCAGGACGGGAGCCTTCTGTAAAAGATTTCATTATAAAGGCAGATATTTTAAAATGCGTGGATGAGATCAAGGACAATAAGAAGCAATATTTGTTATTTCACAAATATATGGAAGCATTGGTGGCTTATCACAGATTTTATGGTGGAAAAGACAATTAAGGGGAAATTTGTATTGAAAAAGCGCACAGAATGGAGGATGCAATGTACATAAAGATACAGATTACAGGGAAATTAGAAGTGGTAACAGGAATGCATATTGGCGGTTCATCTGCCTATGCCGCAATTGGAGCGGTGGATGCACCAGTGATTAAAGATGCAAGGACAAATGCCCCTATGATTCCGGGCAGTTCCTTAAAGGGAAAAATGAGGACGCTGCTGGCAAAATCCTATAATGAGACCTTGGCGGCAATACCAGATGAAGATGATGGACGTTTGACGAGGTTGTTTGGTTCGGCAAAAAAAGGGAACCTAAAGAGAAGCCGTATGATTATTTCAGATATGATGCTTACGAATGCAAAAAAGCTGCGGGAATATGGGCTGCAAAGCCTAACAGAGATAAAGTTTGAAAATACCATTAACCGCATTACTGCAATGGCAAATCCCAGGCAGATTGAGCGTGTTGTACGGGGAGCTGAATTTGGTATTGATTTTATCTATGAATTTTATGAACAGGAGCAGAAGCAACAGGAAATTACAGAAGATTTTGAAGTAATTGCACAGGGAATGAAGCTTTTGCAGTATGACTACTTAGGAGGAAATGGTTCCAGAGGATATGGGAAAGTGAAATTTCATGACCTGGGCGCAGATATAATCGTGGGAGAATTGTCAGAAGACATATTAGAAACCTGTAATAAGCTTTTAAAGGATGTGTAGGCGATGGAATATAAGATTTACAAGTTTGAATTTACTACTGGGGTGCATTTTGGAAAAAAGTCATTGGATGATACGGAATATACGCTGTGTGCGGATACCATTTTTTCCGCTATGTGCCAGGAATGTTTAAAACAGGGAAACCAGCAGCTTGAACATTTTGTAAAAAAGGCTGCGGCAGGGGAAATCTGTATTTCAGATGCCTTTCCCTATATAGGGACCACCTATTATTTACCAAAGCCCATGCTGAAGGTAGACACAGAACAGGATCAGGCAGATTCCACTCTGAAAAAAGCATATAAAAAACTGGCGTATGTCCCAGTTGGAAAGCTGGAGCAATATTTGGGGGGGACTTTGGATGTAAAGCAAGAAAATGAAAAATTTCGAAAAGGGCTTGGGGACAAAGTGACAAGGGTATCTGCAGCCATCAGGGGAAAAGAAGAAACCGATCTCTTTCGGGTAGGGGTATATTACTTTAAACCTGGGAGCGGTTTGTATTTGATCGTGGGGTATCAATCAGAGGAGGACGCATGGGAGTTAGAGGAATGCCTTATGGGAGTATCTCTATCTGGAATTGGCGGGAAACGCAGTGCCGGACTGGGGCGTTTTGAACTAAAATTGGGAAAGCTGCCAGAGGAAATTTACAGACGCTTGCAATCAGACAAAGGTTCTGTATATATGTCCTTGTCTGTGAGCCTGCCCACCAACGAAGAACTGGAGAAAGCTTTGCAGCAGGCAAGTTACCTTCTTACCAAGCGAAGCGGATTTGTAATGTCGGAGACATATGCAAAGGAGCAGTCACGGAAACGGGATCTGTATGTATTTCAGGCTGGTTCCTGTTTTCTGAATAAATTTCAAGGAGATGTTTATGATGTGGGTGATAATGGAAGTCATCCGGTATACCGTTACGCAAAACCTCTCTTTTTGGAGGTGGTGTCTTGAAAGAGGTATTGAAAGTATACGATGTGGAATTGACGGCAGTTGGACCTGTATTTATTGGAAGCGGAAAGGAAATCGGGAAAAAAGAATATGCTTTTTCACCCAGTGAAAAGCGTATTTTTGTTATGGATCTGTCTAAATTGAGTCTGTTGCTGTCAAAGAACAATCTGATTTCCGAATATGGCAGATTTATGTTGGGAGACAGCCGGGAGGATCTTGGGAGCTGGCTGGAACGTCACAAAGTTTCAAAAAAGGATTCTATGCAGTGCGCAAAATATCAGGTAGACTGCCAGGATGCAGTGATTGATACACACAGTAAATTATCTGTGCTGGAATTTGTAAAAGATGCTTATGGAATGCCTTATGTGCCGGGAAGCTCCCTGAAGGGAATGCTGCGGACAATTATCCAGGCATATGACCTCTCACAGAATCCTGAGAAATACGAGAGCCTTGCAGAACAGATAGAAGGAATAATCCGTACAAATCGCAGGAGGCAAAGGATGATTTGCCAGAAGGAATCCATAAAGATGGAATCCGTTTGTTTCAAGACGTTGAAAAGATCCACAACAAAGGTAGACGATGCTGTCAATGATAAAATGGCAGGGATGGTTGTCAGTGACAGCGAACCTTTAACCAATCAAGATCTTGTTCTGTGCCAGAGGTTGGAGCTTCACACAGATGGAACTGAGAAAAAATTGAATACTTTGCGGGAGACTTTGCGTCCAGGGACAGTCATCCGTTTCCAGATTACGGTTGATACCAGTATTTGTGATGTGGGCAAGGAATATTTGGAAGATGCCATTGAATATTTTGCAAACAATTACTATAATTGTTTTTTGAATCATTATCCAGAGATAGACCGCCCAGACACACAGTCCGTCTGGCTTGGCGGAGGCAGCGGATTTGTCACAAAGACGGAACTATATCCTATGTTTGGGAAATATACAGGGGTGGAAATGACGATGGGCGTCTTTCAAGCAATTGGCATTTCAGAAAGGCATAAACATCGGAAGGACAAAAGCCTGGGAGTTTCCCCCCATATCTGCAAAGTAACCTATTATCATGGCAAACGGTACCATATGGGGCATTGCCGCTTTTGTATCTCAGAAAGAGAAGCGGGGAATGGTAAAACTTAACCATTCAAAAAGCCGCAGCCTTTTTGTGGCAGCGTGCAGGGTGTTTTTACAGCATCTGCAAAGTTGTGTGCCTGACATTCGCCCTGCTGTAAAAAGCAAGTGTTTGTTTCCCCTGCTGCTTCATTTTTCAATGCTTTTGGAGAGTTTTCTTATATTCTCATATCTGAAAAAATATGAAAAATAAACTTCCCCCGCAAATGGCGCCTATGAGCATTGATTTTTCTGGGGTACAGTGGGTGGATTTAAGAAAGAATAGCCCCAGAAAGGGGATGGAAACATGTACACATCCATCGTATCAACGCTAAATGCATACCAATTTAAGAAAGAATAGCCCCAGAAAGGGGACGGAAACCTTACAAAGCCTTCGTTGACAAAATCCCCATTTTATTAATTTAAGAAATGGGAAGCCCAGAAAGAGTGCAAAGAAGTTTTTTCATTGACTTTTCCTGAAAAAATGGATATATTTAAGAAAAAGAACCCCGGAAAGGGGACGGAAATATTTTGATGACTGCAATAAGAGTACCAATTTCTGAGATTAAGAAACAAAAACCCCGGAAAGGGGACGGAAACTAATAAATTTTAATGCCAAAATATGACACTTTTTTAAAAAGCCCCCAAGGGGGACAGAAACGGGCTACAACTTATTTCACAAGCCAACACTTCAAATTAAAAATCCCGGAAAGGGGACGGAAATCTTTGATAGGAACCCTATATTGCTGATTGGATGTCAGGGCAAAGAAAGAACTCCGAAAGGGGACGGAAATCTTTGATAGGAACCCTATATTGCTGATTGGATGTCAAGGCAAAGAAAGAACTCCGAAAGGGGACAAAACAAAGAATGGAAAATTAAATATAATATACGGAGGAAACATGAAAGTATTGTTTAGCGCAGTAGGAGGGACAGATCCAATTTCAAACTGTAAAGACGGCAGCATGCTGCATATCTGCAGGGTCTACCAGCCAGACAAAGTATATCTCTATTTGTCGAAGGAAATGTGTGCATATCATGACCAGGATGACCGTTACCAGAAATCCCTGCAGTTGTTGGGAAAAGATTTGCACTGGCATTGCGAGATCAAAGTCATTCAAGATAAAGAGATGGAACATGTACAGATTTTTGACGCCTTTATTGCACCTTTTGAGCAGATGTTAAGTGAAATCAGACAAAAAGATAAGCCAAAGGAAATTTTAGTCAATGTCTCTTCTGGTACGCCAGCAATGAAAAGTTCCCTCCAGATGCTGTCCATGTTGTGGAATGACATAACGGCTATCCAGGTATCTACACCAAGGAAATCACTCAATAAGTACCATGAAGACAAAGACCAGTACCATTTGGATATTCAGTGGGAATGCAATGAAGACCGCAAGGAAGGCTTTGAAAACCGCTGTATGGTATCAGATGCGAAGCGCCTTCTTGACCGTATCCGCATAGAAAATATACAGAAATATATTGCAGAATACGACTATGAGGCGGCAAAAATGATGGCAGGAACCTTGTCTGTGAAACCGTCCCAAGAATTTGTGGATTGTCTTGACATTGCAATTGCCAGAAATCGTCTGGATTTATACTACGTAAATAATAATCGGAAAAAATACGATTTACAGCATTGGTTTCCCTTTACAGGGGAACGGGAAATGCAGGAATATGAGTATCTTTTGGCGATGCAGATAAAATTGTTAAAAAAGCAGTATGCAGATTTTATTCGTGATGTGACCCCTATTTTTTATTCTTTTTCGGAAAAAGTTCTGGAAAAATCATGTGGTTTGAAATTTGCAGATATTGGAAAGGAACAAAAGAGCGGTGCATGGAATCTGTCTTTGAAGAAATTGCGAATACAAAACATTAAACCACAAAATAATTGGAGGGATTATACATTTATTTCCTCTTATGTGATTTTAAGTATTTTACAACAAAAAAGCAGTGATAAAAAAGTATTGGATTTGATGGGTAAGATCCGTATAGTGGAGCAGAAAGTGCGGAATTTGGCGGCGCACCAGATTCTTGGGGTTACTGCAGGGTGGATAAAAAAACAGACAGGGTTTGAGCCAATCCAGATTATGGATATGATGTTTGAACTGGCAGGGTATGCAGGGCTGAAGATTTGCTGCAAAGACAAACAGGTCTATCAGGTGATGAATCAGGATTTAATGGGGATGCTGTAAGTTCAAGGACACTTTTGCGTTCTTGCTGTGGAGTGCGGGAGCTTTGCTGGAAAAAACAAATCCGTATCCTTATGTGTAATTTAATGCAAAATACTTGTTTGAAGTTTATAAGTAGGAGCCAGGTGGTCGAAAGTAGTTTTTTAACTGCGTTTTGGCACCTGGCTTTGTTTGCCCATGGGACTGTTTTTTCTCTTTTCCTACATTCCCCTGCATTTTTTGTACTCTTGCTGGAGTTTAAGGTTGAAAGGTATTGCTTCCGTGGCGTTTTGAATTATTTAGAAACATCCTCTCTTCATTTTTTTCTTAGCTGTATAAAGAATCGTATAAATTTCTAGAATCATGTAACATTATTCTAGATAAAAAGAAAGAAAATTATATTATAATGAAAAGATAAAAACGGCAAGGAGGAAGGTAACA
Source organism: uncultured Lachnospiraceae bacterium (assembly GCA_951801955.1). GTDB lineage: Bacteria > Bacillota > Clostridia > Lachnospirales > Lachnospiraceae > Petralouisia. The sequence goes on along the minus strand of CATOOV010000005.1, from coordinate 6,863 downwards.
TGAAATGGGAGAAATGCAAAAAAGCAGTATCTATCAAAAAAACCTGCCTGTCTGTACTGCTTTCAGCCAGTTTAGCTGTTTCTGGTATCGGTATTAATCCGGCATCGGTCAGCCATGCGGCAGGAGAGACAGACACTGTGTCTTGGGTAATGTCCCAAGAAGGAAATTATATGCAGAAACAGGCAGACCTGACCACCACGGAGTGGGATGCAGACAACCACAGCGAACTTTATATTGATGTGGACGAAAATATTACATATCAGGAGATGGCCCAGGATGTGTGGGGAGGCTGTTTTAACGAACGGGGCTGGGATAAGCTGATGCAGTTGACAGAAGAGGAACGCAGCCATATCTTGGATCTTTTGTTTAAACCAGATGAACCAGAGGGGCTGCATCTGACGATGGCGAGAATGCCAATTGGTTCCAGTGATTATGCTATGGATATGTATTCGTTGGACGAGACAGAAGATGATTATGAGTTGAATGATTTTTCTATCGCCCGTGATCAGGAGAAGCTGATTCCATATATAAAAGCTGCTCTAGAGCGCCAGCCGAATTTAAAGATCTGGGCGTCGCCGTGGTCCCCGCCTTGGTGGATGAAACAGACAGATAAAGGTGTTCCGCATACAATTGATCAGAAAAATGGCGGCTTTATTGAGTATACACCACAAAATATGGAGACATATGCACAGTATTTCCGTAAGTTTATTGAGGCATATGATGCGGAAGGTATCGAGATTTATATGGTATCTCCCCAGAATGAGCCGACCATGAATACACCATATTCTTCCTGTGTTTGGTCAGGAGAACAACTTCGGGATTTTATACGGGATTATTTAGGACCCAAAATGCAGGAGCTGGGCGTCCAGATTTATCTGGGAACTTTTACAGATTCCAATGATAAATTGATGGATCCCACATTGAATGATGTAGAAGCAAGAAAATATATTTCTGGAATTAATTTCCAATGGTGGTCTTACAATAGGGCGCGTGCGCTGTATCGCACTGGATTTAACCAGGGGATGATGCAGTCGGAGACCATGTGCGGAGATGGGAATAACAATTGGCAGTATGCAGAAAATCAATTTGATTTGATGTGGATGTATTTATCGAATGGTATCTCAGCCTATAATCTGTGGAATATGGTTTTGGAATGGGATGGGACAAATCCAGGAGGAAACAATACGGCGCCAAATCCCTGGCATCAGAATGCGCCGATTACAGTAAACGAGACAACGAAGCAATATAGCATCAATCCTCAATATTATGAGACCAAGCACTTTACAGATGCAGTACAGCCTGGAGCGCGCAGAATCGAGAGCGGCGGTACCTATGATACGCCATATACTCTTTCAGAAAATTCTGATAAACAGGAGGATTCGGTCTATTGCGCACAACTTCGTGAAATTGCTTTCCGCAATCCAGACGGAACCATTTCTTTGTTGGTCAAAAATGGCAGTGACGATCCCAAAAATGTGGATATCAACTTCAATGGACGCAAGGTAAGCGCAGAGCTTCCGGCACATTCGATCCATACCTTTACAGCTCAGGGAACGCCGTTGACTGGCGCTGAGAAAGATATGGCAGAGAAGGTTTCTCAGGAAAATATTGTAAAACTTATCAATAAAGTGCCAGGGGCAAATGGTGCAGAGCTGGGATTATGCATCAATGACGGCGGTGCAAAAACGGGAGCGAATGTTTTACGTTATGATTACAGTGGTGAGATGAACCAGCAATGGTATATTAAAACGGTGGATGAAGCAAACCATATTGTGAAGTTGGTAAATCTTAAGAGCTTTAATGTGGCGTCAGCAGCTGGAACCCAGTTGGCAAATGTGACCATCCAGCCAGAAAGTGACGATGTCAGCCAGAATTGGGTTATGGAAGACACTGGTGATGGGTATGTAAGGTTCAAGAAAGCAGGCACAGAACTTTATATGGCGATCAATGCAAGTATTAATCCTAATCCGGCGATCCTATGGGCGTGGGAAGAGGGCAAAGATGATAAGTCATGGAAAATAGAAAAAGCTGCCGTTGCAGCTCCAACGATAGAATCTGTCAGTATCGATCCTGAGAGTGTTGCGATGCAGACTGGAAACAGCCAGCAGTTCACCGCCACAGTCACAGGCAGCAGCGGAGCGCCTGTGACAGTAAACTGGGAATTGGAGGGCAATCAAAGCGCTGGTACAAAAATCAGCAGGACTGGTTTGCTGACGGTGGCAGCCGATGAGACCGCTTCCAGCCTGACGGTGAGAGCCACCTCTACCTTCGATGCAGGCAAAGTGGCAAAGGCAACTGTGACGGTAGAGAAAATAGAGCCAGAAGTAGTATCTGTAAGTGTAACGCCTCAGAAAGCAAATGTACAATATGGAACTACCAGGCAGTTTACTGCTAAGGTGGAAGTAACAGGCGGTGCAAAACAAACCGTAACTTGGAGTGTCAGCGGCAATAATAGTAATGATACGTCAATCAGTGACAAAGGATTGCTGACCGTGGCTGCAGAGGAAACCGCACAGAAGATTACAGTAAAAGCAGTTTCCAAGGAGAATACAGCGAAATATGCAGAAGCTGAGGTAACACTGACAGCAACTGAGAGTACAGATCCAATTGTAGAATCTGTGAGCGTGACACCTAAGAAAGCAACCATAGAAGCTGGAAAGACGCATCAGTTTACTGCAGAGGTAAGTGTAAAGAATGGCGCTGCACAGACGGTAACTTGGAGTGTCAGCGGTAATAAAAGCAAAACAACAACAGTCAGTGCTGCAGGACTGTTGACAGTGGCAAAAAATGAAACAGCAAAGAGCCTGACAGTCAAAGCTGTTTCCACAGAGGATGAGAGTAAATTTGACCAGGCAGCCGTGACAGTAACTATCCCAGAAAAGCCGGTTGACCCGCCAACACCACCGCAGGAAGGCGAAGTGGGCTGGATATTGTCCCAGGAAGGGAAATACCTGCAAAATAAGGGAAATTTGAAAACAACAGAGTGGGATGAGAATAACCACAGTGACCTCTATATTGATGTGGATGAAAATGTAACTTATCAGGAAATGGCGCAAGAAGTTTGGGGCGGATGTTTCAATGAAAGAGGCTGGCATAAGCTGATGCAGTTGACAGAGGCAGAGCGGAACCATATTTTGGATCTTTTGTTTAAAGCAGACGAACCAGAAGGGCTTCACTTGACCATGGGAAGGCTGCCAATTGGTTCCAGTGATTTTGCCATGGACTTGTATTCTTTGGATGAGACAAAAGACGATTACGAGTTGAAAGATTTTTCTATCGCGCGGGATAAGGAAAAACTGATTCCGTATATCAAGGCAGCGCTGGAACGCCAGCCAAAATTGAAATTGTGGGCGTCTCCCTGGACCCCTCCTAGCTGGATGAAAAAGGCAGAGGATGGTTCGCCCTGGAACAGCCTGATTGCCGGATATTTCAACAGTACAGAGCAAAATATGGCTGCATATGCAAAATATTTCCGCAAGTTTATCGAGGCTTACAAGGCAGAAGGCATTGAAATTTCTATGGTATCCCCTCAGAATGAGCCTACCATGTGGACTGCATACTCCTCCTGTGTTTGGACCGGGGAACAACTCAGAGATTTTATTAAGGGTTATCTTGGACCGGAAATGAAAGACTTGGGAGTTGAGATTTATCTGGGAACTTTTACAAACTCTGATGACAGCCTGATGGATCCTACGCTGAACGACCAGAAAGCAAGAAGCTATATTTCTGGTATCAATTTCCAATGGTGGTCCTACAATAAGGCGCGTTCTCTTTACAAAACGGGATTTGACCTTGGCATGATGCAGTCGGAGACCATGTGCGGAGACGGAAATAACAACTGGCAGTATGCAGAATACCAGTTTGATGAGATGTGGATGTATTTATCCAATGGTATCTCGGCATATAACCTGTGGAATATGGTTTTGGAATGGGATGGCGTGAATCCAGGAGGAGATAATACCGCAGAAAATCCCTGGCACCAGAATGCGCCTATTACCGTAAATGAGAATACGAAAAAATATACCATTAATCCTCAATTTTATGAGACAAAGCATTATACAGATGCGGTAAAAGCAGGGGCGCGCAGGATTGAGAGCGGCGGCACCTATGATATGCCTTATGAGCTGACACAGGATTCCGATAAAGAAGCGGATTCTGTATACTCCAAAGAGCTTCGTGAGATTGCTTTCCGCAATCCAGACGGGACCATTGCCCTTTTGGTAAAGAATGGAAGCAATCAGGCAAAAAGTGTAGATATCAATTTTAATGGGCGCAAGGTGAGTGCGGAACTTCCGGCACATTCTATTAGTACTTTTACTACCCAGGGAACACCTCTTACTGGGAAAGAGACGGATATGACGGAAAAGATTTCCCAGGATAAGATCGTATCTATCCAAAATGCTCAGACAAATCAGGCACTCTGTGTAGATGGCGGAGGAGTGAAATCACTTGCCAATGTGATTTCCTGGGATTACAGCGCGCAGGCAAACCAGCAATGGTATTTAGAACCAAGTAAAGTTGGAAATGTGGATACTGTGAAGCTGGTGAATATTAAGAGCTTTAGTGTAGCGGCTGTAAATGGCGGCACCTCGGAGGACGGGGAACGTTTGATTATCTGGCCATATACTGGCGGAGATGACCAGAATTGGATCATGGAACAAAACGGTGAATTTGTAAAATTCAAAAATGCAAAAAGCGGTTTGTATTTAACTCTGGAAAATGAAACTGCAGGCGCAAAAGCAGTGCAGAAGGCAGAGGGCGATTCGAAACTTCAATTGTGGAAGGTGGGTGAGACAGGAACTTCTGGTCCAGTGGAGGAGAAACCCATCGTAGAATCCGTAAATGTAACACCTAAGACGGCAACCGTACAGGTTGGCTCCACCAAGCAGTTTGCAGCAGAGGTAAATGTTAAGAATGGCGCAAAACAGACTGTCAACTGGAGTATCACCGGAAACAGCAGCGATAAGACAAAAGTCAGCAAGGAAGGACTTCTGACAGTTGCAGAAGACGAGGCGGGAAGCAAACTCTTTGTAAGGGCTGTCTCCGCAGCAGATGACACAAAATATGATGAAGCGGAAGTTACGGTGACAAAGAAAGGTTCCCAGGAACCGGAGATCGGAATTATCTGTATCACACTGCAGTTACAGGCAGGCAAGAGCCAGCAGTTTACGGCAGAAATGACAGGAGAAGGAACGGGTGAGGTTGTCTGGAGCATAGAAGGAAATAAGAGCGCAAAAACGAAAATTACGCAGAAAGGTTTGCTGACCATAGGAGAAGATGAAACAGCAGAGAAACTGAAAGTTATAGCTTCCTCAGCAAATGACCAATCTGTATTTGCCCAGGTATTTGTCACTGTAATACCAAAAGCGTCAGAACCCAAACCTGTGGTGGAATCTGTAAGTGTGTCGCCAAAAACAATAACCGTAGAGGTTGGAAAGACCAAGCAGTTTACCACAAAGGTAACGGTAAAGAACGGTGCGCCGAAAACAGTGACATGGAGTGTCAGCGGAAAGAAGAGCAGTAAAACCAAGATCAGCAAAAATGGTCTTTTGACTGTGGGATCTGATGAGAAAGCCTCCAAATTGACCGTAAAAGCTACCTCTACTTTCAATAAATCCAAATATGGAAAAGCAGTAGTCACCGTAAAGAAAAAGCCCAGTGTTCCCAAGAAAGGTTCTGTTTACAAAGTAGGCAAGTTATATTATAAGGTTACAAAGTCGGATGCGAAGAATGGAACAGTAACCGTGACAAAACCAATAAAGAAAACCTATACTTCCATTACGATACCAGAAAAAGTAAAACTCAATGGATATACATTTAAAATTACCAGTATCTCTTCAAAGGCGTTTTATGCCAATAAAAAATTGCAGAAAGTAGCCATTGGCAACGGGGTTTCTAAGATTGGGGCTTCTGCCTTTGCGTCTAATCCTAAATTGGACACAGTAGCAATGGGTACAGGAATTACAACCATTGAAAGCAAAGCATTCTATAAAGACTCCAAGCTGAAGAAAGTGACCTTAAAGTCTAACAAGCTGAAAACAGTAAAGAAATATGCGTTCAAGGGAATTGCCAAGAAGGCAAAGATAGACGTGCCGAATAAAAAGGTAAAGAAATACAAAGCATTGTTCAAAAAAGCAGGGCTTCCCAGTACGGCAACCGTAAAATAGATGGTGAAAAAAATAATAAAAAACCCTTGCAAAAATGAAAAAAGAGTGATATTATGGTCAACATAAAACATTAGCAAGGTAAAGCGTTGAAGGAGACTCTTGTTTTCAGAGACTGACAGGAATATGGCGTCACCGACTGAGAGCGTCGTTTGGAGGAGAAGATAAAGGGAACACTCTGGAGCAGACTGGTTGAATTTTTGCTGTGTGCAGAAGGTAGGTCAGTACGTCAATGCACGTTACGCATAAGAGTGGAGAAGGATTACCCGAAATGTACGATAAGATATTGGACAGATCGGGAGGCATATGATTTCTCAAGGCGGGTGGTACCGCGGATAATTCAATAATTCGCCCCGGAATACAAATAAACTTGTATTCCGGGGTTTTTTATGTGCAGGTCCGTGAAGAGGAAATATGCCGCTAAAGCGGCGAGAAGGGGATAAGGCCATTCCCCTACTCGATTGTGGAAGGCATAAATCAGGCAGGAATCCTTGTATTCCAATTTGCCTCCGCCCGCAAATGTGAGCAACAGGCAAAGGGAATTGCTCATCGTTTCCCGGAATTTCAAGTCAAAAAAGTCCAGCTAATAAATGTCAATAGAAAAATGAAAAATATTTTCTCCTAAAAAAGGGTGCACTTATCCCTTGGTGAAAATACCTTGTTTAAAAAGTTGGATTTACAGTATTTTATGCGGCTATG
>CATOOV010000004.1 GCA_951801955.1 uncultured Lachnospiraceae bacterium | reverse complement strand
ACGGCAAGAGTGCAAAATGTACCATTACCGTAAAGGCAGCGCCCAAGAAGATCACCTTAAACGCTAAGAGCAAGACCTTGAAGAAGGGCAAGACCTTCCAGTTGAAGGCAAAACTGACAAAGAATACTGCAAGTTACAAGATTACTTACAAGACCAGCAACAAAAAGATAGCAACGGTATCTTCCAGTGGAAAGATCAAGGCAGTGAAGAAAGGAAAGGCAACGATTACTGCTACAACCTTCAACAAGAAGAAGGCAACCATTAAGATTACCGTAAAATAAACAGTAATCCCTTTCCATTGCAGCTAAATACTTGAGGAATAAACAACAATTCTTTTATCCTTTGCTGCAACGATAAAGCTGCCATATTGAAAAATTATCTTACAGGATATGGCAAATTCTATTTTAGGAAAACAGCCATATCCTGTAGATACATCTTATTTGTGATAGCTTTTTTCCATAAAAATTTGGGTGACGGAAAGTAGTTTCCCAACATATAATTCGAAAATTTATCTGCTCAATCACGGCAAAACCAGCCGATAAGATAAAATTGAAAAAAGCAATATAGTATGCACAATTCAAAAAAGAATCTGCTAGTGAAGCCAGGAACGGTCTCTTCGTTAAAGGAGACATGGACTGGAAAGAAAAATATTAAAATTACTTAGAAAAAGTCTTCCAATACGGCAAAATATGTGGTATACTACTCATATAAGAAAATTCTGGAAAGAAGAAATTCTATACCGATTTCACAAGGTCGGTGAAAATAATTGTCAAATAGGTTATATTCGTTATATCCCTTCTTTATAAACATGCAAAATCCCCCTGTCTAATCCCGGCAGGGGGGTTTTGTGTGTCTATATTTGGAACGGGAAGGATTCATAACAGGTGGAAAGGAGAGAGATTATGCCAACATCATTTATTGAGGTAACATGGATATTTTTAATCTATGCATTTTTAGGCTGGTGTGTTGAGGTTGCGTATGCTGCATTGGAGACGAAAATATTTGTAAATAGAGGTTTTTTAAATGGTCCGGTTTGTCCAGTTTATGGTTGTGGCATTTTGGTTGTAATTGTGACATTAACTCCATTAAAGGACAATTTTCTTTTTTTGTTTGTTGGTTCTTTTTTCCTGACATCAACAATTGAATTTATTACAGGGTTCTTGTTGGAAAAGTTGTTTCATAACCAGTGGTGGGATTATTCTGAAGAAAATTTTAATATCTGCGGATATGTCTGTCTGAAATTTTCTATTTTGTGGGGATTGGGTTGTACACTGGTAATGGATGTCATTCATCCCACCATTTATAATGTGATAAAAATTGTGCCTAAACTTCCCAGAGTGATTATTTTAATAATTTTGTGCCTTATATTTTTTGTTGATTTTGGGGTTACAGTGGCAGGTATTCTGAAGTTTAACCAGCATCTGAAACTGATGGATGAGATCGCTGAAAAACTTATGGCCATTTCCAATGAAATCGGGGAAAATATCTACGAAGGGGTCACTTCCACTATGGAAAAGAAAGATGAATGGAAAGAAACAATGGATATAAAGGCGACAGAATTTAAGGAAAAAAGTGAGGGTTTCTCTGAAAATATAAAATCTGTTATGGCAGGGAGGAGAGAGGAGTTTACGGAGAATCTCAGTCATATGAGATCTGCTGTATCAGAAAAGAAAGGTATCCTGTTAGAGAAAAAAGAAAGTTTGAAGGATAAGAAAACTATTTTTGTGGAAAAAATGGACGAGAGGGCAAAACTTCAGAAAGAATATAACCGTTTGATGGAAAGTGAAAGTTTTTGTATGAATCGTTTGACAAAAGCATTTCCAAAGATGAAGCACAGTATATATCAGGATACATTTTTAAAATGGAAAATTTACAGGAAGAAAAGAAAGTAATATATAGTTGCTACGGAATAACTTCCGATGACCTGAATGGATGGTATTACTCCAGCGCTTAAATATCGACTTAACTTGTCTAAATTTCTATCTGCCGCGTTGTACCTGATAAAGCGGGGCAGACCCTCATCAATTGTTGTAGCACTTGCTGCAACTCATTCTTCCGCCTTGCAGATAAAAATTTATTCCCGCGGGCAATGTACCAAAAGGGCACTTAGGAAAGCAGCCATGCTTGTATGGATATTTGACGGTGCTATGCGCCAGTGGCGCATGTGAAGCATGGACCGAAACGGAGTGCAGACAGCCGCGAGGGTAAAGTGTCCCTTTGGGTGCAAATACCCCGCCTTTGGGGCGGACTTGCGAATAACAAGCTAACATTCCCCGTCAGCTTGCTGCGGGATATTTGACGCTGCGTAAAGTTCATTGATATTTAAAACTGCCGGAGTAATAAATTAGGTTTTAATGGCAGCACGGGAGGATGCTTTAAATGGGATTTCCGAAATTTATCCCAGCGGACATCCGTTAAGCATTAACCGCAGCGGAGCGAAGAAGTTTCCTCTTTGTAAGAGTGCAATCGGCTATTTTATTTGGTCAAGCAGAGAATTGCCAATCATATGGGGGAGTAATTCCACTTGAAAATTGTCTGCAATGGTGGCGCCGATTACCCCAAAGGTTTCCTGTTCTTCCAACTGCCTGGGATGTTTTAGAGAAGTTCCATAACACAACAGCGGCACGGTTTCCCTGGTATGGTCTGTCCCAAAATATGTGGGATCATTCCCGTGGTCAGCAGTGATCAAAAGCAGGTCATCTTTTTTAAGTGTTTTTAAAAACACTTCCAGTTTCATGTCAAATCTCTCCAGTTCCTTTGCATACCCTTCAGGATTACGCCTGTGCCCCCATAAGGCGTCAAAATCTACCAGATTTACAAAACATAAGCCTGTAAAATCTTGTGTGGCAAGCTCTATGGCCTGTTCCATTCCATGTACGCTGGACTGTGATTTATAAGTCTGGGTAATGCCTTCCCCTGAAAAGATATCATTGATTTTGCCGACGCCAACCACGTCATATCCTTGATTTTTCAATAAATCCAGGACAGTGGTATCGTAAGGTTTGATGGCGTAGTCATGACGGTTTGCAGTTCTTGTAAATTTTCCTTTTCTTTCTCCCACATAAGGTCTGGCAATTACACGCCCCACTTTCCAATCTGGGCGCATTGTAATCTCGCGTGCTTTTTCACAGTAACGGTAGAGATTATCAAGACCAGTATATTTCTCGTGACCGCAGATCTGAAGTACGCTGTCTGCGGAAGTATATACAATCAGGCTTCCATTTTGGATTTCCTCTTCTCCATATTCTTCCAAAATGTCTGTGCCGCTTGCGGCTTTGTTGCCAATTATTTTTCTTCCAAATTCTGTTTCCAGCCGCTGAATCAGTTCTTCTGGAAATCCAGTCTCAGTAAAAGTAAGGAAGGGTTCTTTCACATGCAGCCCCATCATTTCCCAGTGTCCGGTCATGGTGTCTTTTCCAACGCTTTTTTCCTTCAGCCGCAGATAACAGCCGCAGGTTTCGTCTTGTTTTCCGCAGAGATTTCCAATTCCCAATCTGCGCAGGTTGGGGATCTTGAGGCTGGGGACTCGTTCCCAGATATGCCCCAGGGTATTGGCAGTGGCATCGCCGTATTTTTCTGCATCTGGCATCGCGCCGATTCCCAGGGAATCCAAAACAATCAGAAAAATTCTTTGATATTTTTTGTTCATTATCGTTCACACTCCTTCTTCCATATGGCAAATTATAATTGTTGTTTCATGCATCCTTAAATTAATCATTGATTCCTGCCAGCGATCGTAAAACCTATGTAGTTTTGTTTGTATGTTGCAAAAAAATTTTATTAAAGGCATACTCAACGCGCCTTGTGCATTCCTTCCATACTTTATGACACGCCAAATAGCATAATGAGGCGCCCCAGAGGCGCGCACAAAAGAAATTGTCATGCGATGCTTGACGTGCTCTTCACAGTACAAACGCTGGTAGCGTTCTTGAATTATTGTAACAAAAATTTTTGTAATCTTACAGGGAAAAATCAATAAATGATGGTTGTATTTCTTTTCTGTTTTGTGAATTACCAAGAAGAACTTTATAAAAACTACCTTTTGACACACAAACTTTATAGAACAAAAGTGAGTATCATGCACTCCCGCGAGCAAATTTTTTTGCTAACGCATCTTTTGTTCCGCGCCGCGCAAGAGTGCGAAGCAATATGTTACTTTGTTGCGCGTGCGCATATTTATTATGTCATGAGGGTGTCGCAAAATGAGGAATTTACACAACATATAGTACAGGTATTTGCTATATTGTTACTATATATGGTGGAATCCCTGCATTTTGCAACAGACCCATGATAAAAAAGCTGCCACAGTGAGGTTTTACCCACAGGATATGGTTCTTTCTTTAAAATAGAATTTGCCATATCCTGCAGGGTAATTTCTCAATGTGACAGCTTTATAGCCGTAACTGAAAGGGGTAACTGTTTATTCCCCAAGTATTTTTTATTTTACGGTAATCTTAATGGTTGCTTTTTTCTTGTTGAAGGTTGTAGCAGTAATCGTTGCCTTTCCTTTCTTCACTGCCTTAATCTTTCCACTGGAAGATACCGTTGCTATCTTTTTGTTGCTGGTCTTGTAAGTAATCTTGTAACTTGCGGTATTCTTTGTCAGTTTTGCCTTCAACTGGAAGGTTTTGCCCTTCCTCAAGGTCTTGCTCTTAGCGTTTAAGGTAATCTTCTTGGGCGCTGCCTTTACGGTAATGGTACATTTTGCACTCTTGCCGTCCGCAGTTGCCGTAATGGTTGCTTTCCCTTTCTTCACCGCCTTGACCTTTCCCTTGGAAGATACGGTTGCCACCTTCTTGTTGCTGCTCTTGTAAGTTACGTTCTTATTGGTTGCATTGGACGGTGATACCGTTGCCTTCAAGGTGAAGGTTTCCTTTGCCCCCAAGGTTGCCTTGGTCTTGTTCAACTTGACCTTGGATACGGGGCGTTTTACCGTTATCTTACAGGTTGATTTCTTGCCGCCGTCTTTTGTCTTTACGGTAATGGTTGTGGTTCCCACTTTCTTTGCCTTCACAACTCCCTTGGAACTTACGGTTGCAACAGTCTTTTTGCTGGAACTAAAGGTCACGCCCTTGTTGCTTGCATTGGAGGGTGATATGGTTGCCTTCAAGGTATAAGACTTGCCCAGGTTCAGGGTAAGTTTTGTCTTGTTCAGTTTTACCTTTGTCACTGGAATGGTTGCCGCTTTTACGGTTACGGTACATGTTTTCTTTATGTTGGCATTCTCTGAGCTTGCCACTGTGATGGTTGCTGTCCCTTTTGCCTTGGCAGTTACCTTACCATTTGATACGGTAGCAACTTTATCATTACTGGACTCCCATGTTACTTCCTGGTTGGTTGCATTATCAGGAGCTACTTTTGCCGTTAAAGTCTCACTCTTTCCAACCGTAAGGGTCAGTGTTGATTTGTTTAAGGAAATGCTTTCTACTGGGATTGTGGTAGCAACTGTATTTTTCTTCCACAGTACGTATTTGCCGCCTTTTGCCGCGTCAATTGCCACTTTCCCATCTTCGCCAACGGTGTAAGTGCCAAGCTCCTCCAATTTCTTTGTCTCTGGGTTGTAATATCCAAGGGTGACTGTCTCCCCTGCCTTCCATCCCATCTTAGAAGCGTCCACGGTAACTTTTGCCCCAGGGATTTGTCCTTCCTGTGCAAAGGAGAGTACCATGCCTTTTTCATCTTCTTTCAGCAAACCTTTGATCTCTTCGTCTTTGTCGCTGTCAGCTACCCCAAGCACCAAATTCAGGTCAGAAATCTGTGCGTCTTTCAAACTTTCCGCTGTAAATACCCATTGGTAAGAAGTGCTGCCAGCGACGGATACTGTCAGATCTTTGCCCGTTTCTTTTACAGCTTCAAGGACTTCTTTTGGTATTGTAATATTCTGTACTTTATCCTCAGCAAGGTTTTCTGAAAGTTTGATATTGACAGAAACTTTTGTTTCTGTGCTGTTTTTAATGCTTTCGGCAAGGGAATCTGGAATCTTAATGGGAACATTTTCTTGCCCTGGTGTAATTTCAGGAATCGTTACTTCATACTTGCCATTGCCTTCATCCTTAATACCTGGTGTAACCACTTCTGTTGTTACAGGTACCAGATTGTCGATCGCGTCTGACAATGCTGTCTGTGCAGCTGAGACGTCTTTTATGAAGGTGGCTTTATCGTCGGCAAGTACTTTCTTTGCCTGTGTAATAGCTGCCTGTAAAGCATTCCAGCTTTCTTTGGTATAGTCTTTAGAATTTAGTTTTTCAGCTCTTGCAATTGCATCTGCTAATGGCTGTTTTTCCTCCTGGGTAGCTGTCATGTCTCCTGTTAATTCCCATTCGCAGACTGCAACGGCAACTTTTTGGTTGTTTAATTTAGCATGGTTCATGGTGACGCGGATTTTGGAAGTTACAATTTTTTCAAATTGGTAGGTGTTAAATTTATTTTTTACATAGGTCCATTCGCCTACTGGCGTAACTTCAGCCCAAGTTCCGTCGTCTTTGGTGTATTCAATTTTAATGCTGGTGGGAACCATAACGCCGCCGCCGTCGTCTGAGAACATAATCTTGGATTCTGTAATTTCAGCTTTTCTTGTGCCGAAGTCATACATCATCCACTGGTCCTTGGTCTGAAGGTCGGGATCGGCGTTCCCATTCCAGAAGGTGCCTTTATCGCCATCTGCAAAACGGTCAGCTCCCATATTCCATCCCACATAACTTACAGAAGGAGTCGCATTGTCGCGGATGCCTGGTTCTTTTACGTTGTTAGGTGTGTCTGCCATAGTCCAAATCAACATTTTGGATGACTCGTTTTTGGGTTCTGCCAGTCCAGCGACATAATCGGCGTCATCGTTGCGGTTGTTCCATGCATAGTAAGGAACTGCCTGAAGTTTGGCGTCGATCATTTCTTTGCCGTTTCCAGTAGCATATTTTACATCACCTGTAATTTCTACTACGCCATTTAATAACTTGTCATTAAATTCAGCTTTTAATTCAGCTTTTCTTGGGATTACAAAGTTCATAGGATCAAAGTTTTTAATGTCTGGATTAAGCTGTACATTTCCAGCTTTTTCGATACAATATACAATTGGCCCTCTCTGCAGTCCAATCATTCCCTGGGTTGCTTCCACATTTTCATTAGATTCTGTCATCCTGATTTCCATTGGCATATCAATGGAAACGACATCATTATTGTTCCAAGTACGGTTTATCGTTGCATACCCTTTTTCTGCTGTGGCAGTTACGGTTTCGTCGTTTACCTTGATCACAACGTTTTTGTCCTTCTGCTCATTTATCCATCCTGGAATACGGATCTTCATGGCAAAAGCTTTGGATTCCGGCAAAGTCACAGTCATCTTGACTGCGCCGTCCCATGGATAGTTTGTCTCTTGTTTTAACCCTACCTGTGTGCCTCCTAAATTGACAGTTCCGTTGCTTCCCACAAACATATTGACAAAGAGGTCGTTTTTATGTGCGGTGTACATATATCCGCTCAGAGAAGCGATTGTCCTCATTAAGTTCGGCGGGCAGCATGCGCAGCCAAACCATTCAGAACGGGCATTCCCATTCTCTGCACGGAGCAAGGTACTGTAATAGAAAAGGTTTCCATCCAGGTTTTCGCCTACTAAGATGGAGTTGTAGAGGTTTTTCTCCACCATATCTGCGTATTTTCCGTCTTCATGCAGCAGGTTCATTCTCTGGTTCCAGTTTGCAGCAGCGATTGCCGCGCAGATTTCACAGTAAGACTGCTGCGGCGGCAGGTCATAATCTGCCCCGAACCCTTCCGCAGAACTGGTAGCCGTGGTTGCACCGATTCCGCCTGTAATATAAGTTTTCTTGGCAGTTACAGAATCCCAAATGGTGTTTAAACTGTTAATATAATCTGCCCTGTCTGGATCGTTTTCTGGAAGCAGGGTAGCGATATCGGTCACGCCTGTGTAGAAATAGTTGGCACGTACCGCATGGCCTACGGCATTTGTTTCCGATTTAAATGGCAGCTTATCCTGGGAATATTCATCTCCTTTGTAACCGCTGTCACGTAAGTTTGCAGCTTCTCCGCGTCGGTCAATCAATAGTTTTGCGGTGTCATAATATTTCTGTCCGGCATTCTCCCCTTCGTATTGTTCTGCAAGTTTTCCGAATTTTACTAACGCAAGTTCGATCTCTTCATGTCCGGGAACCTCGTGGCGTGTCCCATTGGGACCAAACAGGGAAACGATATGGTCTGCAAAACGTTTGCCTGCCACATACAGCCTGTAATCGGGGTCATTGATTCCTTCACGGTAGCGGGTATAAGCAACCACGCTTTCCAGGAAATGCCCTGCGTTGTACATTTCGTGGTTGGAAAGGTCAATCCAGCGGTGGGTGCCAGGATGGTTTCCGCCAGCGGAAGATTCGCTTCTTAAAGTAAAGAAGGTATCAATATATCCGTCTGCATACTGTACTTGCTCAATTTTTTCAATCCAGCTATTCAGTTTTTCCTGAAGTTTTTGTCTCTGTGCCGTGATTTCTGTACCCGTATCATTCTGTGTTGCAGAGAGCGTATAGGAAATCGCTTCAATACTCTTGTATATGTCAGAATCCTGGAACACAAATCCTTTGAACGAATTGTATGGTTGCCCATTCAGTTTTTTAATGGCATTGTCAAAGTTTGGCTCCCCGCCAGTGTCTTTTTCAATCTCTGAGATTGCTTTGTTCAGGGAGGTGATGGCGTTTGTCTCCTGTTTGGGCGTCCAGAAAATATCATTTAACTGTACGTTTTCAAAGGTAACGCTGTTGTTGGATTCTGCGGCAGATACAGGCGCTTTCACAGTAATCTCAGCAGTAGTTTCATGTTCTGTTCCGTTATAGGAGACGGTTCCCTTTACCGTGAAAGTTTTGCCAATTTTGTCAGCAGCATAATTTTCAGGTGCGACTGTTTCCCAGGTAACCGGAAGCAGTTTGGAATTAAAGGTTTCTCCAAAATCGTATCCAGTAGTTTCGCTTACTTCAGAAGGCGTTGGCTCGTCAAATTCCAATCCGTTTGCCACTACCGTATCAGGAAGGATCGGTGCTACCCCTGCTTTGGTAGACGTTTTATAGACATCAATGGATTTGATAGATTCGTCCTGCAGGCGAAGCTCCAAATCTGTCTCCTTTACGACGCTATCCTTTGTAACTTTAAGGTGGAGGGTCGCCGTGCCTTCCTTTAATGATTTGACAGATACTTCACGCTCATTGGCAGCGCCCTGTATTTCTGCGTTATCTTGCCCAGAAGTAATGGACCATTCATAGGAAGCCCCCTCAGATAATTTATCTGGCAGTGTGCCGCCGGTAAACTTTTCTGTTGCCCCCACTGCAATTTTACTTATGCCGGTAATATTTGCGCCAGTGATAAATTCCTGCAATGTGTCGCCAAACACTTCCCATTCACTAATGCCAACAGCGCCGCTGCCTCTGCCGACCATAAGGCGAAGGCTTGTGGTTGTCACAGGGGAATCAAAATTTACGTTGTTCCAAACGCCGTTTGTTCCGTTTGTGCCGCCGTGTTCAATTCCCACATCGGAGAGATCCTTCCACTCTTCGCCGTCCAGATATTGTACTTTGGCGCTGGAAGGGAAGGTAACGCCGCCCCCGTCAGCCCACCACATGACACGCATGGATGACACAGTTTTCGCCTCTGTCCAGGTAAGCGTCACATCCATGGGATATTGGTTTTCCGCTGCGCCCCAGCAGTTCCAGCTTGTGCTGGAATCTGAAGTAGCCAAAGTTCCATCATTAATTTTTTCTGGGGAAATGCCATAGGTGTTTGTATACCCTGCCGATGCGGTTGCACTCCGAGCAAGATTGTCCATGGTTCCGTCCGTTGGTGAAATGGCTTTCTCTAACGACTGTGCCGAAATGCCTTGCTCTGCCCTAAGGTTTGTCGCCGGCAGCATTGTGAAAACCATAGCCATACTCAGTATCATAGCTACTACTTTTCTTTTCATACTTTTTCCTCCTTACATTGTTCTTACACTACATTTTGGAATCCTGTTGTTCCCTTCTCTCCTTTCGTGATAAAGAATCCCTTCCAGTCCATTTGTCCTTGCTAGAAACAGTTTAAAAATGTTGGAAATATATGGTATTTTTCTGTTTTCTGCAAAGTTTGGGGCTGGTAAAATGTGTTTCAAATTTATTGTAACAAAGCAAGGAATTGGATAAAATGAAACTTTTTTAAGGTTATAGAATAATTTTAAGGTGTTCTGATAGAGAAAAAATATCCGGCGGGTGGCATAGCAAAGCTGATCTGCACCCGACAGCAAGAACACCGATGACATTCTTGGGAGGTTTCTTAATATTTCACTAAGATTTACAAAATATTTACAAAACCTTATGGTATTTGTGGAGTTTATTTCTTATAATAATACACAGTAATCGGTCAGTATACGAAAAACAACGGGCGGGTAGATTTGCATGAAAAAGATTTTAGTGATTGAAGATGAGGCGGCAATCAACGACTTAATCTGCATGAATTTAGAGATTGCTGGATATGAGCCGGTTCCATTTTTTGACGGGGAAGAATTTAGCCGGTATCTGGCAAAAGAAGATGGCTATGCATTGGCATTATTGGATATTATGCTCCCGGGAAAAGATGGGTTTGCTTTGCTGGAGGAATTAAAACAACATCAAATCCCAGTGATTTATTTGACTGCAAAGGGGGATCTTCCCAGCAAGGTCAAAGGGCTTAGGAGCGGGGCGGAGGATTATATTGTAAAGCCCTTTGAAATGCTGGAACTTTTGGTGCGGATAGATCATGTAATTAAACGTTTTGCAGATGAAACAGCAGAGGACATACGGATTAAGGATGTGGTGATCAATGAGAAAAAACGGACCGTACACAAAGCTGGAGTGGAAATTTCCATGCAGCCTATGGAATTTGACTGCCTGCTGACTTTTTGGAAATACCGAAACCGTGTGATGACAAGGGAACAGATTTTAAACATCCTCTGGGGCGTGGACTTTGAGGGGGAGAGCAGGACGGTAGACGTCCATGTGGGAAATATCCGTAAAAAACTGGATTTTGCAGATGTTATCATTACCGTCCCCAGGGTAGGGTATCGGATGGAGGTATGACTTCCAGTGGAAGTTTAAATAAGGGCATATACAAAAAGGGGGTGATAGGAATGAAACGGAAATATTTTTGGATGATAATAGTGTTGATTGTTTTTGTTATATTACTTGTGATTGCAGGCATTGTCTTTTCTTTTTTTAACAATGCGGATGAAGTTTCCAGCACGGAAGTTTCCTTTGAAGCTATGGAATTGACAGATACAAGTTTTACAGCAGAAGGCATCTTTACTTCCAGCGGCATGAGTTTTCGAAAATATGAGTACACGGTGGAAGGAGATACTTTATCAATTTCTGTTTTTGGCGGGCTTGTAAATAACAAATATCCCAATGGTGATTTTAAGATTGCGATTCAAGGCCAGTTAGAGAATATTACCAAAGTATGCTTGGATGGAACTGACGGGGAGACTGTTTTATATACGCGTTAGTGTGGAGTTATTGTAATATGAATCAATAAGTTAATATGCAACAGATGAAATTCTCTTGATTAGAATTTAAATAGGCACATAGTAAATCAGACTACAAAAGAGCAAACAAGAATGTTTACTTTTTTGCATATAATAATTCATTGTGGAAGGGTAGCATATGCGTAAAACCAGCCACGCTTTTTGGGGATTGGGAAACTAACCCCCATTTTTTTATCTTATAGGATTAGGGTGTCAAAAGGTATTTTTCAAAAAGAGTGTTGGCAAATTGCACAAATGGATGCAAAATGTTGTGACTTGTCCTGACAGTTAGAATTTCTTTGTGTTCTGTGCATGAAACAGCAATTTCCAAACACGATGTTTGGAAAAGGCTGATTTGAGCCATGGATGGCGAATATCAGCCGGTTGCGTAAAGAAGTTCTATTTCTTTCTTGGGAACACTTAGAAATTCTTCTGTCTGAGACACTTGGAACAACATTTGCATTTCTTTGTGCAATTTGCCAAGAAGATTTTATGGAACTACCTTTTGACACCCTAATCCTTATAGGAAAGACCTTGTCACGCTAACGCGTGTAAGTGTCTTCCTATAAGACAAAAACCATTATGCGCACTCGTGCATGAGGTATTAGTCGCTAAAGCGACTGCACTCGGCGCAGCAAACCGTCCAAGGTCTTCGCTCCGCTTCGGTCGGCGCTAAGCGGACATCCACTGGATGTCCAGCGCCCCTCATGAATGAGGGATTTAGGGAGTTGATTCGGACTTGTCCGCTTTGTTCTATAGGATTCAGGCATCAAAAAGTATTTCACCGGAGGACTGGTTATGGATATGATAAAAAAAATCGCATGTACTGCATCAATCCTGCTATTTGTGCTGTCCCAGGTTTTTTCATTTTATGTAATACGGGTTAGCCAGCAGGAAAAAATTGAGCTGATAAAAGAAAAAGAGGGCAAAATATTTATAAGGAATATCTCTGATATTCGCAAGGAACTTCAAAGTATGAATTATGGTTCAGCCATGCAAGATAATGTCATGACCTATTGTTTCCGTAAAAATATGCCGGAAAAATCCGCTCTCTATCAAGGTGAGAGGGAACTATTTAACAGCAGCCCTTTTATATTTGAAGTTGGCAAGCTAGACTTTGGAAACAATGGATATCCTTCAAATTGTAAAAAAGAAAGAATCAATGGTACGCATCTTTTTGTTTTTTATGACGAATATGAGCCAGGGCAGGGATATATTTTCATTTATATGGTGGATATCACAGATATCTACCAAAAAAGCTGGCGGCTGGCGATACAGGAGATGACCATTTCTATTTTTGCATCTCTTTTGACGGCAATTCTTTTGGTCTTTTTGATTAAAAAAATAACAAAACCCCTCCAGGCAGCCAATGAAACCCAGAGACAGTTGATTGGGAGCATGTCCCATGAATTAAAAACACCCCTTACCGCCATGAAAGGATATTCCGAGACTCTTTTACATGTGAAATTATCAAAGGAACAGGAAGAAAAAGCATTGAACTATATCAACAGAGAGAGTGGCAGGCTGTCACGCCTGTCCGAAAAAATGATGGAATTGACAAAACTGTATCAGCCAGAGTGTAATATCTCATTTCAAAAGTGTCCAGTGGAAACATTGTTTGAAGCTGTGGAGGAAAATGTAAGGCATACACTGGAAGAAAAAGCAATTTATTTGGAATGGGAAGGTAATTATAAAGGACAGATAAAAGAATTTGATCCAGATTTGATGACAAGTTTTTTGATTAATTTAATCAACAATAGTGCGATAGCTTCCACACCCGGAAGTACCATTTATTTGGGCTCCGATGAAAAATCCCTCTGGGTGCGGGACGAGGGATGTGGAATACCCCGTGAAGAAGTGGAAAAAGTGCGGAAAGCATTTTACCGTGTGGACAAATCACGCTCCAGAAAAAGCGGCAATATGGGTTTGGGGCTTGCCCTGTGCGAGCAAATTGCAGCCGTACACCATGGCAGGATGAAAATCGAAAGTGAAGTTGGAAAAGGGACAAAAATTTCCTGGGTAAAAGGGAGTTGAAATACATGAAATGTTATCGGCAGTGGAAAACCAAAAGAATGTTTGGGGCGCAAAAAAGGCGCATGGTTCAATGTGATACGATATATCCTGTTCCTGTCACATTTCAATTATACAAAAAAACGCCTGTCTTTACAATAAAATGCATATTAAATTTCTTCCTTCCCGTAACAATTCAGCCTTAAAATTCTTCTTCACAGTTTCCACAGCGGCTGTCTGTGTGAATCTGTCAATATATTTATGGGAAATCTGCCAAAACATGAAACTTCCCATAAATATATTGACACGGTTTGATTCAGACAGCCGCTGTGGAAACTGTGTCTGGAAACTCCAAAGGCTGAACTGTTACTCCTCCCCCCGTTTCGTTTTGTTTTGTTGCCTGTTATGCTGTCGGCTCTTGTTCTGAAGCTCCCTTTCAAGGTTCTTCCTGTTAATTGAAACGGATGTTTGCTGGAAGCCAAACTGTATAACAATTAATTATTACTAAGGCGGTTAAATGTCGATGAATTTTACGCAGAATAAATTTTTATTCTGCAAGGCGGAAGATTGAGATGTAGCGAGTGCTACAGCGATTGATGACAACGCAGCAGATAAAAATTTAGTCAAGTAAAAACGTCGATATTTAACCGCCTTAGTAATATAACGGAAGCGTTGGTAGTGACAGAATTTAAAATACATCAAATAAGGCGAGTAGGGAGAAAAACTTTCCCTACTCGCCTTATTTGCATTAAACGCGGCGTGCTGTCTTGGAAGCAGCGCTCAGAAGGCTGGACTGTGTTTTGGTAATCACTGCTATTTTATAATAGTATTTCTTTCCTTTCTTTGCTTTTTTATCGATAAAGCTCAGCTTCTTTTTGCTTGTCATTGTAAGTTTTGTGTATCCTGAATTCTTTTTCGTAGAACGATAAAGCACATAGTTTACGGCTGCCTTTGATTTTTTCCAAGTTATCTTGACTCCCTTGGAGGTGGAGGAAACCTTGGTGATTTTGGTAGCAGCGGCAAGGGTTACAGATTTTGTTTTTCCTGCCTTGCTCTTTGTCTTTCCATCTTTGGAAACGGCGACCGCATAGTATTTCGCCGCCTTTACAGGATTTTTGTCTTGTATGGTTGTCTTTTTGGAAGCCGTGGTGCCAATTTTCTTAGTGTTTTTGCCCACAACCCGGTATACGGTATATTTGTCTGCGCCGCTGATGGCTTTTACAGTAATATCCATGTAAATGCCCGTGTGGTATGCCTTGGCTTTTAATTTGCTGATAGCCGGCGCGCCGAGTGCCTGGGGCTGCAGTTTTGCCGCTTTGGATGCGCCGCTCAATAAGCTGGGCTGCGTGCTGGTAATCACTGCGGTCTTATAGTAATATACCTTGCCCTTTTTCACATTCTTATCTGTAAAGCTTACAGTATTTTTGCTTACCGTCTTAATCTTGGTATATCCAGAACTTTTCTTTGTGGAACGGTAAACAACATACTGTTTTGCCTTGCTTATTTTCTTCCATGTAACTTTTATTTGTGCAGTGGTGGAAGAGATCTTTGTAATCTTGGTTCCATCTGCAAGTTTTACAGCTTTTGCCTCTCCAGGTTCGCTTGTTGTTTTGCCGTCTTTTCCAATTGCAACGGCGTAGTATTTGGCGCTTTTTACTGGGTTTTTATCCTGAATCGTATTCTTTCCAGAAGCAGTGGCGCCGATTTTGGTAGTTTTTGTCCCTGCAATCCGGTATACTTCGTATTTCTCTGCATCTGCCGCTTCCTGAATGGTAATGTCCATGTAAATGCCCGCTTTATATGCAGTTGCCTGAAGTTTTTTAATTTTTGGCGCCTCAAGTGCGTTTTCCGTGCCTTGTTCCAGTTTTGGGGAAATCTTGGTAGTATGTGCTGCGGCACTGGCATTGTGGGTGCCGGTTTCTTTCATGCGGATAAATGCCGTGTAAGAAGTTTCCGGCAGGCAATCTTCCTTTTTATTGCTGTCGGACCAGTTGATGCCGTCAAAGCTGTATTCCGCGCCTTCGACTTCTCCAATTTCCGCGGTATAGGTTTTTCCGTCTTTATTTTTTGTAAAGGTTAAGCTGCATTCCGGTGCTTCCTGGTCAGCCTTTTTGATGTATTTTGAAATATATGCAAAGGGGCTGGCGTTGTGGGTGTCCGTTTCTTTCATGCGGATAAACGCTGTCACGCAGGCGTCAGGCACACAATCTTCTTTTTTATTGTTTTGGAACCAATGTGAGCCGTCAAAGCTGTATTCCGCGCCTTCGACTTCTCCAATTTCCGCGGTATAGGTTTTTCCGTCTTCATTTTTTGTAAAGGTTAAGCTGCATTCCGGCGCTTTTTGATTTGCTTTTCCAGAAGTTTTCTGGGTCTGTGCGGCAGGGCTTGCCTTGTGGGTGCCTGTTTCTTTCAAACGGATATAAGCCGTGTAGCTTGTCGCGGGCAGGCAGTCCGTTTTCTTATTATTATCCGTCCAGTTTGTGCCGTCAAAGCTGTATTCCGCGCCGTCTAAAGCTTCAATTTCTGCCGTATAAGTACTTTGCTCCTCGTTTAAGGTAAAGGATAAATGGCAGGCAGGAGAATCCTGGTTTGCTTTATCAATCGTAAATTCTTTACTGATTGGTTCTCCATGTAATTTTCCGTCCTCCGTGGGAGTTACCGTAAGTTGTGCCTGCCCTGGGTTTGTGTTGTTTGCGTAATGGTAAGTAAAATCAATTTCTTTCTCAAAGACCAGTTTCTCTTCGCCCAAGGTGATAGAGATTTCCGGTTCCGGCGTGAGAGCCGTTCCTGTGTATGTCCCATTTTCGATATCCGCAATCATATCAGAGGTTAAGAGGATGCTGCCAATCTCCACATCCATGGTTCCATTTCCAGAAATGGTCCCATTTTTTACAAGAGTGGCTTCGCCAGAAATGGCGCCGTTATTTGTCAAAGTACCGTTCACTTCTATGAAAGAGCCAGGTTCGGTAGTTAAATTTGCGCCTTCTCCAATGCTTAAAACGGCATCTTCTGCAATGGTGATTCCTGCGCCTTGTATTATGGACAAATTGACGTTTTCACCAATGGTCCGATTTTCTGATATCTCAATAGGATCCATCAATGTAATTGTCGTTCCCGCAGGGATATCCGACTTTCCATCCCATAACAGCATAGGAAGGTTTTCCCCTGTCTGGGTGGTATTTTCTAACAATAATTGTTGTACCGTTGGACTGTAGGTTGTCAGCATTACATTTTCAGGGAAAGCTCCTGTCTCTACTACATTGATCCCATTTCCTAAGTGGATCCGGGATAAATTATCACATCCCCCAAAAGCTCCCGTATGGATTTCTGTAGTGGAGTCTGCAAGGGTAAGAACCCCGCTTAATGCAGTACATCCTAAAAAGGCATTTTCTGGTATCGTTTGAAGCTTTTGTGGGAATGTAATACTTGTAAGCCCGCTGCATTCTTCAAAGGCAGAGTCTCTCATCATAAGAAGGGAATCGGGTAATTTCAGGCTTGTAAGGCTAGTACAGTGGTAAAATGCATGGAGGCCAATCTGGGTAAGTGTCTCTGGAAATATCACTTCTGCCAGGCTTTCACACTTAAAAAAGGCGCGTTCTGGAAGTTCCGTACAGCTTTCTGGAATACGCAGGGTGCCAGTAAGCGACGTACAATTACCAAATGCATAAAACCCGATACTTTCCAGGTTTTCAGGAAGGTTGATCCCAGTCACTGCGCTGCAGCCGTAAAATGCCTCCTGACCAATCTTTGTCACTGTCTCAGGAATCTGGATCTTCCCTGTTATATTGCTCCTTAAATAGAAGGCATCTTTCTCAATTTCTGTGATAGTATAAGTAATCCCGCTGGAAGGGGAGGTCACAGTCTCAGGAATCTGTAGATCTTCAACGGGCGCAGTATTTTTATATCTTCCCAGGCGTACGCGTTTATTTTCGTCGTCTATGACGGAAAACTTATAATCTGTCGTCTCAAAACTTGTCTCAGGAGGTACAAATTCAGCGCCGTTAAGATATACATTTTCAACGCCTGCGCCGCTGGCAAGCACTGCCACTTGCCGGCTGGTGCAGTTTACGGTTGCCGCGGTGTTTTGAAATGTCCTAGGGTCAATGACAGTAATCGAATCGGGAAGGTTTACCGTTATCCCTGCGCTGCAGTCTTGGAATAAACATGCGCTGGTCTCTGTTACACCGTTTGGGATGGTAACTTCCCGCAGTCCAGTACATCCTGAAAATATGCTAGATCTTAGGATTTGGACAGAAGGCGGCAGTGTAATCTTCGCCAAACTGGTGCAGCTTCTGAAAACGCTGGATTTTAATTCCACAAGCCCTTCTGGAAGCGTTATTTCTGAGAGATTGGTACAGTGGTCTAAAAAATTTGCCGGCAGGTTAGCCAGGCTGTCTGGCAAAGTGATATGAGCCAGTTTGTCATTGTATGAAAACACGCCGATTCCATAGGCTATATCTGGATTTTGGATTTCTATGGTTTCAAACTCAGTAAATTGGAATGCGAAATCCCCGATACTGGTAACAGAAGCAGGCAGTACCAGAGTTCCCGCTAAAGGACAATAGACAAAAGCGTTGCTTCCAATGGTGGTGAGGTTGCTGGGAAGCGATGCTTCTGTTAAAGAAGTGCACCGATTAAAAGCATCGCTTCCAATGGTGGCGAGGCTGCTGGGAAGCGATGCTTTTTTTAGGGCGCTGCACCAGCTAAATGCATTCATCCCTATACTGGTGACGGTTTCTGGAAAAACTACTTCTGTAATAGACCCGTTGGAGGTAAAAACAGAGTCCCCAATGGAAACTACCTGATAGTCCTTATTGTTATAAGAAACCTGTCCTGGGATGGTAATGGCTCCTGAAGCATTTTCCCATTTTGTCAACTGTACTTTTCCCGCTGCCACTTTTTTGTAGACAATCCCGTCCACCTCAAACTCTTCTTCCAGGGTTGTGCCAGCATTTGTATTTGGCTGTGTGGTTTCCCCTGTTGCAAAAACCTGCATTCCGGGGCTGTACGGATATAGTATGGATGCAAACATACATGCCGCGACTAGAAATGCAGACAGCCGGGTCCTCTTTTTCTTTTTCATATACATGTCTCCTTCCTTGTGTTTCTTTGATTCATCTCAGCTTCCGCTGATATGCAATCAAATACAATTTTAGTATTTGATACATGAAGGTTTCTGGCAATAGAATAGGGACGAATGGCAGATTTTAGGGGTGAATGGAGAAATTTTAAATAGTAAATAATGTTTTTTTGTGCTATATTAAAACTGGGTTTTTGAAGGCATTTCGCTTGTAGAAGCGGGAGCCTTCTTTGATGAGATAGAAAATAAGGAGCATGTTCCCTTGAAAATTGCAATTGTTGATGATGTAGAACAAGAACAAAGCCATGTGGAACAACTTATTTTGGAATACAGTTTCCAAAAAAGAGTTGCCATAGAATGTAATACTTTTTCCAATGGTTATGATTTTCTTGACGCGGCAAAAATAAAAAACTATGATATGGTATTTTTGGATATTTTTATGGATTCCTTAGATGGAATCAAGACGGCAGAATTTTTGAGGTACACAGATGTAAAATGCCTGCTGGTATTCCTTACCAACAGCAGGGAACACAGGGCGGAAGCATTTTCGGTTCATGCTTTCGATTATTTGGAAAAACCTGTGGCAAAAGAGGCATTGGGACGTGTCTTAGGGGATGCCTTGAAGCTGCTTATACAAAAAGAGCCTTATATTGACCTTGCAATTGGAAAGAATACAGTATCGCTGCTTTATCGGGATTTTCTATATGCCACGGCAGATTCCAATTATTTAATGATCTGTGCAGATAAGGAATACCGCTGCAGGATGCCGTTTCGCAGCCTGGCGTCTAGTTTGGAACATGACAGCAGGTTTGCCGTGATCAATCGGGGAATCCTGGTAAATTTGGATTATGTGACAGGGATGGAGGATTATACCTGTACGATGAAAGACGGCGCCTCCTTTCCAATTAACAGGAGAAAAGCCTCCGTACTGAAACAAGAGTATATTGCCAGGCAGTTTGCCCGCCGGACCGGCAGGGTATCGCGGGGAGGAGGTGCATAATTCTCATGCTAATATTAAATAGGGCGGTAGAATTTGCAGTAATTATCCCTGGAGTATTTATCTGTTTTATGCCCGTAAAAAAATGGATTAAGGTTTCCCTTCCCAAACTGTACTTTTTGGTAACGGCGGTCGTTGCCGCGATCTGTTTCTTTTTTGGCTATCTCTGTGCCAAGGGAAATTACTACAATAATGTATTTTTTATTCCAATCATGTCCATTCTGGCTTTGGGATATTTTTCTGTCGTAAATTTGGAGAAACGAAAACTATGGTATTTGTTTCTGTGTGCAACTGCCGCGCTGTCTTTTGCCGGGCTTGCCAATGATATGACAGAGGCAATGCTGAATCCGCACAAAGATATGCATGGGTATTGTATGTATGGGATTACGGTCCAATATCTAATCAGTTTATTGATTTTAGGGCTTTTTTACTTAGTTCGGAATAAATTAACTTGGATATTTGAAAACTTTCATTCGAAATCTGTCTGGCGGACTGTCTGGGTGATTCCTGCCTTGATTACTTTTTGCAATTTGATGATGTGCCCTTTGGATTATGCAAATGTGCGGATTGGAAAAATTTTTTTTCTTTATCTTTTGGTCGATTTTATTCTGTTATTTTTCTTTCTTATGTTCCAATTTTTATTTTACCAGATTGCAGTTTCCGCTGCTGAAAAATATGCGGCGGAAAAGACAGCATTTGTATATCAGGCACAGATCGCGCAATACCAGTCCCTGCAGGCTTATATGGAACAGACAAGCCGGCTGCGCCATGATTTCAAACATGTCATGGCGACGGTAGGGGAATTGATTCAAAATAGGCAGTACGATGAGCTGCAGCAGTATACGAATGATTACCACAAAGTATTTTCCAGTTATGGGCAGCAGTCTGTTTTTTGCCGTAATGCAGGGGTGAATGCAATCTTATCTTACTATGCCAATCTTGCAAAAGATTCCGGGATTCAGATGAATTTACAGGTTCAAATTCCAGATCAAGCAGATTTTTCTGAAATAGACGTCAGTATTCTTTTTGGGAATCTTCTGGATAATGCGATCTATGCATGTAAAACGGTAAGCCAGAGGGAACGCTATATTAATCTCACTGCCGATACAGATACGCCTGGCTCCTTCTATATTGTTATGGCAAATAGTTTTGATGGGAAGGCAAAGGAAAAAGACGGCCGTTTTTTTTCCACAAAAACAGAGGGAAGTTCCATTGGTTTGTCGTCTATCCGTACAATTGCCGAAAAATATCATGGCATTGCAGAATTTTATGTGGAAGACAAAGAATTTATTTCCAATATTATGATGAGATTGTAATGCTTAGGGCTTGCTGCTAGTGTACTGTCTGCATTATATTCAGGCAAACTTCCTTGTTTAATTTTCACCAGATATAATACAGACAGTACACTAGGCAGCTGACGGCGTTTTTCATAACGGCTCCTTACATGTTTTTAGGTAATTGCGAAACTCAATAATTGTACTAATTTCATACACAATTTAAATGGAATATTTTCTTCTACAAAAGCTAAGAAATGCATTTTAGCACCATGTAACCACACCGCAAGGGTATCCCTCTATGTCAGAAAGCTGACAAACTAAGGAAAAGACTTAAAAATCATGGAAGCCTCTGCTGAACATAATTTTTGCAGTAAAAGGCTTGGTGGAATGCTTGGTGCGCCTAGCATTTCGTAGGAAGGAAAATATTTTTATAAATTGTATTAATTGTGCATGAAATTTCAACAAATTAGTAGTTTCGCAATTACTTATTTAGCTGTAAGGAGCCGTTTACGGATCCTTTACAATTGGATGAATATTTGAAAAAAAGAAACTGCTATGATTTTAGTTAGGGATTCAGGGATGCCGTCGGCGTGTTTACGGCAGGCATTGGGGCAGCCCAGCCCTTTAAACAAAAATTTAAAATCAAAAATGCAGAATCACATAATTGGAATGAAAAAGCAGGAGGAGCCTATGACAACAGAAAAGATTTTATTTATGAAGAAATTGAAACGAATCATAGCAGCAGGGCTTTGTATCAGTATTCTGGCAGGATGCCAGGAGACGCCCAAAGATGCCATTGTCAAAGAAAAAGGGACAAAAAGTGTAGAGAAATACGAAAGCGGAGAAGATACAGCCGCATCCCTGAGAGAATCTTTGGGGGCGCCCGAAGAGTACAAAAACCAGGAGACCTATGAAAATGGAGCGCTTGTGATCGATACGGATGCAGAGGTTCTTTTGCCAGAGGCAAGTACCATGAATACGTATGAAGTGTCGGCAAAGGAAGTAAATCAAGATATGATCGATACGGTATCTAAGGCATTTTTTGAGGGGGCAAAATTTTACAGCGGGCACACTTATTCAGAATGGACCAAAGAGCAGTACCAGGAAGAGATTACCAGGCTCAAAAAGTACAAGGCAGAGGGAAATTTGGATCCATATGAACATGGAAAGGATGAAAATGGACAGTTGTATTTTGATATTGATGATGTGATCGCACGGGATGAGGAAGATATGAAAGATGCGCCCACGGAAGTGGTGAAAGAAGAAGTCAAGCCATCATTTGGGTTGGAATATCTGGATGGAAAAGGGGAGGAACAGACTAAGGAAGTGGATGAGGACGGTTTTTTTGGAATCGCTGAGACAGATCAGGGAACTTACGATTATCAAATCAGCTATGCGCTTGCCCCAGATATAAAATTCCAGATCTCGAAAATTAGGGATGATGTGCCAGATGTAAGGGAATTTACTTCTTGGACAGAGGGAGAATATTTGCTCGATGGGGAAGGCACTGAGAGAAACAAACTTTCTGAAGATTTTATCAAAGGGAAGACAAACATTTCTTTGGAGGAAGCAGAAAAGATAGCAAAAGAAAAAGTGGAAAAACTCGGCTGGGGTTTCGAGGTTTATGGCTGGGATTATACCGTATTCTACCATGGGGAAGGCGGGGCACGGGAAGACAATGTACTGGATGCTGGCTATCTGTTTCATTTTTCCAGGATGCTGGATGGGGCGCCGGTCACGTATACCAGTTCTTACGG
Organism: uncultured Lachnospiraceae bacterium; assembly: GCA_951801955.1. Taxonomy (GTDB): domain Bacteria; phylum Bacillota; class Clostridia; order Lachnospirales; family Lachnospiraceae; genus Petralouisia. The sequence continues at coordinate 71,036 of CATOOV010000004.1, read as the reverse complement.
GGGCGGATTGGAAGATATGGACAGCACCTTGGAACCCTGGAGCTATGAGAGATGCGATATCATTGTGGGGGAAGACGGCATCCAGACAGTGGAAATATACAATCCTTATGAAATTGGAGCCGTTCAGACAGAACAAGTCAAATTGATGGATTTCGACAGTATCATGAAAATTTATGAACAGATGATGGAAGTGTCCAATGCTGATATTGCAGAATTTGAAAAGAAACGGACCTACCATATCAGGAAGATTGCCCTGGGGTATACCAGAATCTATGATCCTACCTCGGACAATGACCAAGGGCTTTTAGTGCCAGCATGGGACTTTTTCGGGGGATTTGACGCAGAATCCGAGGAGTATTCGGAAAAAAATTCTGGGGAATATTCGACACAGAGTTTTATGACCATCAATGCCATCGATGGCACGGTCATTGACCGTGAGCTTGGGTATTAAAGTTTGGGTTAAAGGAGAGGGGATCATGGAAGCGTTGAAACAGACGGTTGCGGTTGTGAGATGGAATTTTCTTGGATTTTATAAAAATCCAAGAATCATAATCACATTTTTGTTTTCCTTTGTATTATGTTTTTTTCTCAGCAACCGTGCCATGATGGTTTCCGATTATTATGAGGCGCCGATGCAGGCGTTGGAACCGTTTATATGGACCTTTGGGGATTCCACCTCCATATTGTTGTGTTCGCTGCTGTTAATTTTATTGTTTATCGACTTGCCAAAGTTAAGCCCTTTTACGCCTTATATGCTGCTTCGCATGAAAAAGGGCAGGTGGCTTTTAGCACAACTGATTTATATATTTTTGGTCACGGCAATTTATATGCTCTATGTGCTTTTGGTCACCAGCTTGTTGTGTATGCAAAAAACATTTCCAGGAAATTTGTGGAGCAAGACAGCGGCATTGCTTGCATATTCCCCAATGGGCAAAGATCTCTCTGTCCCCTCCACCGTTAAGGTGATGGAGAGCACCAGCCCCTTTTCATGCAGTGCCCAAATTATGCTGCTGCTCTTTGGCTATGCCTTGACCTTAAGCTTTTTGATGTTGTATTTCCAGATGAAAAAAGGGAAGAAAGCGGCAATTGCAGCAGGGCTTTCTTATAGCCTCCTTGGTTTTTTGTTAAATCCAAAAGTATTAGCAAAAATACTGCAGAAAGAAGAGTACGAAATGTTTTGGGTCAGAAGGATTACAGGCTGGATCAGCCCTTTAAACCATGCAACCTATGGAATGCATGATTTTGGTTACGATGTGCTTCCGTCCATCTGGCAGTCTTGTATGATGTTTCTAATGATCCTATTGGGATTATCGTTCCTTTCTTTTCGGACCTTAAAAAAATATAATTTTTCTTCTTTTACCGGAGAGGGTCTGTAGTTTCAGAATGGAGAAGGAAATTTATGAAAGAACTATTACATGAAAAGGGATTGTGGACTGCATCTGTGATTTGCGCTGCCGCAATGATGGTAGGATTTCCATTTTATCAGGTAAAACCCCCTTTGGAAACGGGGAGTTTTTTAAAGTTTCTCCAGGAGGCATTGGAGGCACAGATTCTTCTTTTTCTGATTCCAGCGGCGGCAGTGCTTCCAGTGGGCGCCTCCTATGTGCGGGAATCTTCCACAGGATTTTTAAAACTGTATATCTTAAAAATGAACCGGACGGAATATGTCAAAAGGAAAACATTGCAAATTTATGCTGGTGGATTCCTTCCGTTTTTCTTTGCTGGCGCGGGGCTTTTGCTGTGTTGTTTTCTTTTTTTGTTTCCGGTGGAGTTCCAAGGTATCATAACATGGCAGATGTTTTGGAAACCGGCGTCAGTACTCTTGCGTATCTCTCTGATAGGGGGGATTATGGCAGAAGTTTCTGGAATTTTTGCAGCGGTATCTGAAAATTATTATATGGCTTATGGGCTGCCTTTTGTCAGTTACTATATGCTTATTATTTTGAAGGAACGTTATTTTACAGAGTTTTATGCCCTTTATCCGGCGGAGTGGGTAAAGTGCCAGCAGGACTGGGGCGTGGATGGCACGGGGATCTGGATGTTTATTGCAGTGTTCTCTGTTGTGGTGATGCTTCTTCACAGCCTGCTTTTGTATGGAAGGCTGCAGGAAATAGAATAGGGGGATTTTGTATATGGAACCTTATATAGAGATCATACATGTGACAAAAAAATTTAAGGATGATGAGGTGTTGTCTGATATCAATGTTTGTATGGAGCAGGGCAAAGTGTATGGATTTTCCGGCAATAATGGTTCTGGGAAGACGGTGTTGATGAAATGCATCTGTGGGTTTCTTCCCGTAACAGAGGGAATCATCCGTGTGGGAGGAAAAGTCATTGGAGCGGAAATTGATTTTCCAGACAGTATCGGGGTCATTATAGAGACCCCTGGTTTTTTGCCAAATCTGACAGGGATGAAAAATCTGGAGATTCTTGCGGGGCTTAAAAACAAGATTTCGAAGGAGGATATTCGAAATATAATAAAAAAAGTTGGTTTAGAACCAAGTCTAAAAAAAGCCGTCTCGAAGTATTCCTTGGGAATGCGGCAGCGCCTAGGGATAGCCCAAGCAATTATGGAAGATCCAGAATTTTTGATTTTGGATGAACCATTTAACGGGTTGGATAAACATGGAGTGGCAGATATCAGGAACCTTCTCCTGGAATTAAAAAGGCAGGGAAAGACCATGATACTTGCCAGCCATAACAGCGAAGACATTCGGATTTTATGTGACAAGGTGTATGAGATGGACGGAGGGAGGATGCGGGAATTATGACAAGGAAAGGGTTTTGGCTGGTGTTTGCCATCGTGTTGTTGTTTCATTTGAATCCAATGGATAGTAATGCCCAGGGCAGGATTTCCATTGATACCAGCCATAAATATAAAGGGATGAAGTCCTCCTTTGCCAAGGGCTACGAGCCTACCATTGAGAAAGATACCATGACGCTGGTAGTTCCCTTTGTTTCTGACACAAAGATGAAAGGAAACCGGATTACCGTTGGCATAGATTTTGAAAAGGAGGAAAACAGCCCCTTTTATTATAAAAACTATCAAAAGCGGGTCAAGCAGTCCAAGGAAGGCGTGTATCTCTATCAATGCCAAATTAAGCTGAAAAAGGACCGAGTCAATGGACAATTTCCGCTGCACGTATGGGCAGAGGGCACAGGAATTGCAGACAAGGGATCCAAAAGTGCAGACGAGGCATCCAAAAGTGCAGACAAGACATCCAAAAGTGTTAGCCGAAAGGGGGTTTCGTCTAAAGATTCTACCAATCCTTATGTTGTCCACCAGGAATTTATCATTTATGTGGAAATCACAGATGGGAGAGCCCAGGTTTGTGGAAAACCAGAGGAAAATGGCACGGCGGATGCCCTGGAGGAACCACAAACACCGGATCTTTCAGAGGGTGGGGAAGAAAATTTTGAATATGAGCCGCCCCAGCTCTCAAGCGACCCGCCGCAGACGGGTGAGGAGGAAAAGAACAGCCAGCCTCGTTTGATGGTTTACCAGGACAGTTTACAGGGGAAGCCACTGGAAGCCGGAAGCAGTGTATTATGGAATCTTTCCATACAAAACTGCAGCGGCAGCCATGCCATAGAAAATGTTAAGGTAACCTTGCTTTTTGATGGCAAAGATTTGATATTTGAGAAAACATCTTGGTATTTTGAAAGGGTTTCCCCAAAAAACACCATGGATTTATCGCAAAGTTTGTCAGCCGTAAAAAAAGCAGCCGCAGAACCAGTTTCGGTGCAGTTCCAGATTGAGTATGAAGATGAAAAGGGAAACAGTTACAATTCTACGGAGACAGTCGGCATATCTGTCAGCCAGCCTCAACATGCCGAGCTTGCAAACCTCTCTTTTCCAGAAACGATCTATGCTTCTGACACGCAGATTCTGGCTTTCCAGGTGCAGAACACAGGTCTTTCTGCTGTTTATAATGCAAAAGTCAGGGTGGAGGGGAAAGGGTTGTTCCCCCAGGGAGAGTTGTTTGTGGGAACTTTGGAAGGAGGTGCAGCCGCTCCTGGAGAGATCCAGGTTTTTGCCGGAACATTGGATATGGATGAGCAGGGCAATTTGATTGAGGGCGCTGGGGACAAATATGGAGATACCATAGGAAAAGTGATTTTATCTTATGAAAATGAACAAGGCGAAGCAAACGAGCAGGAATTAGAGATCCGCACGTCCATCCAGGAGCCTAAGATTGTGGAGTTAAAAGTGGAAAAAGAAAAGCCAAAGACGAATCAATGGTGGATTACCATTGTGGCAGGTGTGATTCTAGCCTTAATCCTTGTGATTGTTTGGCTTTATTTGAGGATGAAATATTACCAGAGGAGAAGCGGTTATGGGGAAACGGAATAGATACAAAGACATCGTTTTTTGTTTGCTGGGAATCGCGATGGTTTTTTTATTGGCGACATGGGGGGAGTTCTGGATGCAGCAGCAGAAATCCTTTGCTTTTATCATTCAGGCAGATACGCAATTACAGGAATCTGTGATACAGGAGCTGGATAAGATCGAAGGACTGTATGAATTTATCCCCTTTTCTTCCTGCCGGGTAACGATTAAGCTGGAAGAGTACACCTTGGATGCAGTTGTGACAGGGATTGACCTGGAGCGTTATCCGTTGAAATGGAAGGATGTACAGGGGGAAATTTCTATGGGAAATACACCTCTGTTTTTTTGGGGGAAGGACAGTTTCTCCCTTTTTGTGGACAGCTATGGCAACAGCCCTGGAAAGAGCCAGATCTCAGAGTGGATGGGAAAATACCAGGAACTTCAAGTATCAGCGGCAAACGAGAAAGGACAAACATGGATTGGAAGAATTTCTGGGATTCTTACAATGCCCTCGGAGGGAATTTACATGGACAGAAGCCAGATGCAGAAAATTTTTTATCAAGAGGCGGCAACAAATGGAGGCTGTGTAAAAATTGTGGGACAGCAGAATATGCAGAACGCGAAAGATATTTTATCGGCAGGCGGGTTTGAGGTGAGAGAGGCAGATGATTAAGCATGCCAGAGGTCAACGGCCAGGATGTCTTTTGTTTTTTGTTCCTGTGAGGATTTAATTTTTAAAAATACTGTCGGCGATCTGATGCAGAGACGGGTCAATCAGACAAGTCAATATATTTTTATTGAAATACAATAAAAATATATTGACTTTTTGTATTTTTGAGATATAATAAAAGAAAACCACACATGGTTGGAATAGACGAAATCAGGAGGTATCACTATGACACAGAAGACTTTAAGCGTATGGCTTCGGGGCGTGATTCTTGGGATTGGAGCCTGCGGAATCTTAATTTATGGATATCTGCTGCCTATGTTTGGAAAAGATATGGTTCAGGCATATCCAGAGTATTCTTATTGTTATGTTCCCTGGATGGTTGTATTGTGGATCACTGCAGTTCCCTGTTATCTGGCGCTTTACAATGGCTGGAAAATTACGGCAGAGATTGCAGGTGACCATTCTTTTTCTATGTTGAATTCCATTTATCTGAGACGGATTTCTATGTATGCACTTGCTGACAGCAGTTACTTTTTTCTGGCAAACCTTGTACTGTTTTTCTTCAATATGAATCATCCAGGAATTTTTCTTGGTTCCCTGTTTGTGGATTTCGCAGGTGTTGCCGTGTCGGTTGCCGCCGCAGCATTATCCCATCTGGTGCAGAAGGCGGCAAACATACAGCAGGAAAATGAATTGACAATATGATTCACAAAAGGGAATCCTTGGCACCCCATTATGGACCATTCGGTCATTTCAAAAGGTATAGAAAGAGGAAACGCATATGGCAATTATTATTAATATAGATGTTATGCTGGCAAAGAGGAAGATGAGCGTCACACAGCTTTCTCAGAAAGTTGGCATTACCATGGCAAATATTTCTATTTTAAAAAATGGCAAAGCGAAAGCCATCAAAGTAGAGACACTGGATAAGATTTGCCGTGCGCTGCAGTGTCAGCCAGGTGAATTATTAGAGTGGAGGGAGGAGGAAGAAAATGCAGCAGAATGAAAATTTAAATAATCAGGAACATAAAGTGCCAGGGGGGCAGAAGGCCCCGCAGGGAGAATGGAGGCAGCAAGAAGTTCCAGGAATGCAGAAGACCTTAGTAATACAAAATGGAGGAGCCCAGAAGCTCCGAAAGCCGATAAATCCCGTTTTGAGGGACAATACCCCATATTTTCTGGGGATGGCGGCAATTTACAGTATTTGCTTTGCCATTGCATTTTACCGGAACTTTGTCGGAATTACCTTTCCACTGATTACGGCTGCAACGTTGGTTGTCTGTGGATTATTCCTAAAAAAAAGTAAAATCCTGTGGAAAAAGCCTAATTGGTGGTACGTAGGCGGATGCCTTTTGCTGGGAATCAGCACGTTTTTGACGACCAATCTCTTTGTGATATTCTTTAATACGGTAGGCATTCTTTTGTTGATTACAGTATTTATGCTGCGCCAGGCGTATTATGGTAACAATTGGAATTTTGGACAGTACCTGGTAAATTTACTGTTTTTGTATCTGAATATGATACCAGAGTTGGCTAGCCCCTTCATTCATCTGGCGAATTATCTGCAAAAATATAAAAGGGCAGAGAAAAAGAATAAGAACAGAAATTTTATTTTTATTGGCATTTTAATCGGGCTTCCTATGGTGGCAGTGGTGATTACCCTCTTAAGCAGTGCAGACCAAATCTTTTCCAGAGTTGTGGGCGAGATCTGTTATAAGTTGTTTTCCCAGGTTATCTTTTCACCAAATGTTTTTCTGGTGGTGCTGCTTATCCTGTTAGGATTTTTTGGCATTTACAGTTTCTTGTCTGCACTGACACTGAATAATATGCCAGAATGGGAGGAAAGAGGAGCAAAAAAGAATCCAGTCATTGCGATTACGTTTCTGTCTATGATTACGGCGGTATATGTGGTTTTTTGCGCTATCCAGTTGATCTTCCTATTCACTGGAGGGTTATTGCTGCCAGAGGGCTATACCTATGCGGAATATGCCCACCAGGGATTTTTCCAACTTTTGTTTGTGTGTATCTTTAATTTAGTTTTGGTTTTGTTTTGTCTTGCTATTTTTGAGGAAAATAAAATATTAAAAACTATGCTTTTGCTCTGTTCGGGCTGTACTTATATTATGATAGCTTCCAGTATCTTCCGAATGGTTTTGTATATCAGCACATATCATTTGAGTTTTCTTCGGTTGCTTGTCTTGTGGTTCCTTGGTATGCTTTCCGTATTGATGGCTGGCGTTATAATTACGGTGCTAAAACCCAAATTTGATTTGTTCCGCTATTGTATGATGGTTGTTACAATTTTTTACGTAACTTTTTCATTTTGCAAACCAGACGCCATAGTTGCAGAATACAATTTTGCCAAGATGGGGCAGGAGATTAGTTTCCATGATTTAGAGTATCTGACCAGGCTCTCCATGGATGCAGCGCCAGTATGGAGCCGATATCAATTTCCCCATAAAAACTGTAACCGCCAGAACACCTATGTGAAGGAATACGATTACTATGTCTATGAGGGGAACTGGTTTTATGGGACGGATGACGCCAGGTATTCAAAGGTGCAGTGCTGCAAACGCTGCTTGTTAAATTATCGGCTCCATATGATATTGGAGAAGACAAAGGACATGGATGCCAGAACATTCCACTGTTCAAAGTACCTTGCAAAAAAGGCGGCAAAAAAATATTTTTCATCGTATTAGGAAAGGGATATCCACTAAATGGAATAATATGGATTTGCAGGCATACCTTGTGACAAGACGAATGGCATAACGGGGCGCCTGGGTATCGAAAAAGAAATTTTATTGTAAACGGAAGCAGTCTTTTGTATAATGAAAGAAAAGAGATTCAAAACATTGGCAATAAAAGTTTAACATGAAGGAGAATGATCATGATTCGTACAGTATCAACAGAAGAAATCACAAAACATATCCGGGAAATGTGTATCGAAGCCAATCATTATCTGTCCCCGGATATGGATCAGGCTTTGAAACATGCACAGGACACAGAGCAGTCAGTCCTGGGAAAGAAAATATTAAATCAGCTTCAGGAAAACCTTGCCATTGCCGGGCAGGAAATGATACCAATTTGCCAAGATACTGGGATGGCAGTGATTTTTGCAGAGATCGGGCAGGAGGTCCATTTGGAAGGCGGTTTTTTGGAGGATGCAATCAATGAGGGGGTACGGCAGGGATATGCAGACGGATTCTTGCGTAAATCTGTGGTAAGTGATCCCATTTTAAGGGAAAATACCAAGGACAATACGCCGGCAGTGATCCACTACTCGATCGTAAAAGGAGATAAAGTGAAACTTACCCTAGCGCCCAAAGGGTTTGGCAGTGAGAATATGAGCCGGGTATTTATGCTAAAACCGGCAGACGGCATAGAGGGCGTGAAGGAGGCAATTTTAACGGCGGTAAAAGATGCAGGACCGAATGCCTGCCCTCCTATGGTAATAGGCGTTGGAATTGGCGGTACCTTTGAAAAATGTGCGCTTCTTGCAAAATATGCATTGACTAGACCGGTAGATGAACCTTCATCCATTCCTTATGTGAAAGAATTGGAGCAGGAAATGCTTCAAAAAGTGAATCGCCTGGGAATCGGACCTGGGGGGTTGGGCGGGACGACCACGGCGCTTGCTGTCAATATCAACACTTATCCTACCCATATTGCAGGGCTTCCAGTTGCCGTCAATATCTGCTGCCATGTAAATCGGCATGTGGTGCGCACAATTTAAGAAACTGTCAGCGTTTACATAAGGAATCAAACAGGAGGCTATTATGGATAAACATATTTCTACACCAATCACTGCAGAAATCACAAAAGGACTTCATGCTGGGGATTATGTATATATTTCAGGAACTATTTATGTGGCAAGGGATGCGGCGCATAAGCGTTTGGCAGAGATGTTGGATGAGGTGGAAACGGCTTTGACACAGGAAGAGAGGGAGACGTTAAAAAGGGGGGAGCCTGTGAAAAAAATTACAGATGCGCTGCCCTTTCCTTTGGAAAATGCCGCCATATATTATATGGGTCCTTCCCCGGCAAGGGCGGGGCGCCCCATTGGTTCCGCCGGACCTACCACGGCAAGCCGTATGGATAGATATGCGCCCCGCCTGCTGGATTTAGGACAGAAAGCAATGATCGGCAAAGGAAAACGAACCCAGGAAGTTGTGGATGCCATGATCCGCAACCATGCCGTATATTTTGCGGCAGTGGGTGGCGCAGGAGCGCTTTTGTCAAAATGTATTACACATTCGGAGCTTGTCTGCTATGGAGATTTGGGAGCAGAGGCAGTCTTAAAGCTTCAAGTAGAGGAATTTCCTGTGATTGTCGTGATTGACAGTGAAGGGAATAATCTGTATGAGACAGCAATACAAGAGTATGCACAAATATAATGGGGTTGTCGCAAAATAAGAAATTTCCACAGCATATAGTACAGATATTTGCTATTGGTAACTATATGTTGTGGAATTCTTATATTTTGCTACAGCCCCGTTTTCATATAATATAGAAAATCTATGCCTGTAAATTACAACATGAGGTCTACATTGATTCCTTCTGGTGTAATTGGCGCCTGCGTTGCCTGGACAGGCATCTGTAATCCAGAAATTTCCAGGGTAACGCCGCTGGGAATGTTATTTCCAATATCTTGCTGGTCTTTTTCCAGTTTACTGATCATGGCTTTCAAATATTTCATATCGGCTTCCATAATCTGCCGTAGTTCATCCGATCTGTGCCGTTTTTTTAGCTGTTCCAGATCTTCTGGCGCCATATCCTGCTGGCTGGCTGTGACAAGTTCATCTGCCAAGTCTTCCAGCCCAGTCTCGTCGATCAATTCTGTCATAGATTCATTCATAAGCTGCTGAAGTTCTTCCATAAGCTGCCGTAATTCCTCTTCGTTCATTTCCAGCTCTTCCTGTTCCTGGTCGGGCAGCTCAGGCACGCCGCTCTCACAATCTTGGATTGGCATGTTCTTTTGCTGTTTTGCATTTTCCTCTTCCATTAAATGCTTCATCCGTTTTTTGGCAATGCGCTCCATTTTCTTTGCATGTATAATAGCATGTCTTAATTCGGTATCGTCATAGTCGTCATTATCCAGGTTTCGTTGGAGCATGGCGACTTTCCCGCGGGCTTTGGTTAATACCTGGCTTGCGCTGTTAGATGTCTTTGTCATCATAATCTGGGATGAAATTGACTTAAAACTATATTGCAGGCGTTTCTTTTTTTTCTTATCGTTTTTTGATATTTTGATGGAACCGGCGCTGCTCCCATCTCTGTTTTTTAAGGGTATCGTTGTAGAAATGCTACCCCCAATACTCAACAAACCCATGTGATCATCCTCCTTGAAATGCAGGTTGTGTTTTTGATTTCCTATGTTCCTGCCGGTAATTCCCTTTACCTGTGCTAAAATCTATTTTCTGTTATATCGGTTGTTTTTGAGGGAAAGTTTACCAAGAGCGGGTAATTTTGAGGAAAATCAAAAAAATAAAGGAAATCTAATACAGATTTTCATTGTAGAACTTGACTGATTGACAGGGATAAAGTAAGATATAAATAGGCAATTTCACCAATGAATAAAGATACAGGGGGAAAGATTATGCAGAAAAACAGTCAATCGTATCACTTGAAAAGAATTGTCAAACAGTCTACAATCGCAGTTGTTATAGGGGCAGTCTTGCTGCTGTTTTCAATTGGAACGAATATTTGGGTAACAAGGGTAACAGATGAAGAATTAGAGACCACTACATACCTGAATCAGTACCGTCTTGCATCAAAGGCATTAACATATGCTGTGCAGGCGTATGCAGCTACTGGAGAACAGCAGTATTATGATGATTATATGAGAGAACTTAACGAGGATAAGAACCGGGAAACTGCATGGGCTGGATTGGAAAAAAAACACATTACGAAATCGGAATGGGAGAGTATGAAGCAGATTGCAGAACTCTCCAATAATTTGGTTCCCCTTGAAGAAAAGGCAATGGAGATTGCAGGAAAAGGAGATACAGAAAAGGCAAGAGAGTATGTGTTTGGTCAGGACTATGGAAATACAGTAAAGAAAATTAATTCTCTGACAGATGAGGCGATTACAACAATTCAGAAACGTGTAAATGCAGAGAAGGTCAGGCTGAGACTGTTTCAGGCAGTGGTCGAAATCATGTATGCCCTTTCTTTCCTGTATGTGGTTTATGAGATATCAAAGCTTGTAAAATTCTCCAGGGAAGAGCTGTTATCCCCGATTAAAAAAGTATCAGAGCAGATGACCATATTGGCGGCAGGTAATTTTGATGAAGAATTTACAATGACAGAAGATGAGAGTGAAGTTGGAAAGATGGTAAGTTCCATTTTCCTTATGAAACGGAATATAACCGGAATGATTCAGGAGGTTTCCAATATTCTTGAGAGAATGGGAGACGGTGATTATAATTTTACAATGGAACAGGAATATGTCGGTGAATTTGGACAGATTAAAGAATCTTTTCTTAAGATCAGTGCAAAGATGCGCGAAACCCTCACCACTATTCGGGAGGTTTCCCAGCAAATTGACAGCGGTTCTGACCAGCTTGCCTATGCGGCGGTAGATTTGGCGGAAGGGTGTACGGAACAGGCAGGCAAAGTATCTGATTTGGTAACCATGATGGAGAATATGTACCAAAGTATGGATCACAGCGCACAGGAAGCAGCGGAAACTGTGAAACTTTCCAACAACGCAGGTCATGTCCTTGTAGCTGGAAATGCCAAAATGCAGGAGTTAAAGGAAGCGATCGGACAAATCAGCAAATGTTCCGAAGAAATCGGTGCAATTATGAGCACCATCGAGGATATCGCCTCCCAAACGAATTTGTTATCCTTAAATGCTTCCATCGAAGCGGCGCGTGCTGGAGAAGCCGGAAGAGGTTTCGCCATTGTAGCAGGACAGGTGAAAGAATTGGCTGATCAGTCCGCAAAAGCAGCAGGTGAAACAGATAAATTGATTGAACGGACCATTCTTGCCGTAGAAAAGGGAATTGCGATTGCAGACGAGACGGCAAAGAGTATGGATGAAGTTATGCAGGGCGCGAAAGAGGCTACAGAGAAAATGGAAATGACTTCTCATATACTTTCGGATGATGTAGAGAGTATGCATCAAATCAATGAAAATATAAGACGTGTTTCAGAGATTGTAGACAATAACTCGGCGGCTTCCGAAGAAACAGCGGCAGTCAGCCAGGAACAGAAGGCACAAGTGGAATCTATGGTAAATTTAATGGATAAATTTAATATTTAATACGGAAAAGATAGGACTGCCCGTTTTAGGATGATACATACAGGATATGGTTTTTCTGCAATAGGAATTTTCAATATCTTGTATGAGGTTACTTAAATCAGGCAGCCCTATTTTTTATCATATAGGAAATTCTTATATGACAAAATTTACTGTTTTACTACTTGGATTGATTGGTTGGCCATATCACTCAAACCTTCCACAGACAGCCCATGTTTTTGGCATTGTTCTATAATCGCCAGCAGTTTTCCAGTAAGTATTTCCCCAGGAGCGATCAACGGGATTCCAGGTGGGTAAAGGTAAACATATTCCTGGCTGATATGTCCAGTGGATGCTTTCAGGGAAAGGACTTCTGAGGGCTGTTCCATAGCAAGTGCAATGGGCATCTGGGGTTTGGGATTTTGATATATTACATTGCTGGTTAAAAGCTTTGTACGACCGCCGGTTCTGGAACCATGGATAATTACATTGCTGGTTTTGGATTGCTGGGGGGCAACCTTGATGGAATCATCAATTTCTTTTAAGGCACTGGAAAGCCGCCGGAAACCGTCGGAGGTATCCATCAGGCTGGTTAATGCGGTTACATAGTGTCCAGTACACATTTCCATTTGCAGCTGATAGTTGTGAAGTAATTTCTGGTATAATTTTTTTCCGGTCAATCCAGAATCCCCCACAGATATCAATATTTTGGAAGGGTCATGGTCAAAGCATTCCTCCGGCTGGCAAGTGGATTTGTCAAATACCGTAAGGTGCTTGAAAGATTTTGCCTGCTGGTAAAACGTATTCAATCTTAAAGAAAATTCTGACATTTTTGTCTCGCCCTCCTCCTTGAGAAAGCGCATACATTGTTCCATAGACGCCATCAGCAGATAGGAGGGGGAACTGGTCTGATAGATAGACAGAAAGCGTTTTAAAGCGTTTTTGTCTATGCGGTCAGAATTTACATGCAGCAGTGCTGTCTGCGTAAGGCATGGGAGGGTCTTATGCAGGCTGTGGATAACCAGATCTGCCCCACAGTCAATGGCGGAGTCTGGAAAGGAGTCCGAAAATAGAAAATGTGCGCCATGTGCTTCATCCACAATCAATGGCAGATCATAAGCATGGACAATTTCCGCTATGGTACGGATATCAGATACCACCCCGTCATAGGTGGGGGAGGTGATAAACACTCCTGCAATTTGAGGCAGGTCTTCCAGTGCTTGTGCCACATGTGCAGGAGAGACAGAGCCGGAGATACCGAATTTTGTGGGAGCAGGCAGAAGGTAGACCGTTTCTAAGCCTCTTAAATAGGCTGCATGGTAGGCAGAACGGTGGCTGTTTCGTGACATCAATAGGGTGCTAAGCCTGGGAAGCGCAGTGCTGATGGCAGATAAAATACCTGCAGTACTGCCATTTACCAGGTAGAAGGTTTCTTCTGAACCATATATTTGTGCGGCACGATCTTGTGCCTCTTTTAAAATCCCTTGGGCATAGTGAAGGTTGTCAAAACCATCGATTTCTGTAATATCAACGGAGTAGGGATTTGGAAAATCCAAGGGTGTGCGTTTGTGTCCCGGCATGTGAAATGGGTAATGGGCACCTTTGGAATAGTTTTGCAATTTTTGGTCAAGGAAGACAGCGTCATCCTGCCAACTGTATTTGATTTCTGACATAATCGGCTCCTTATGGGGTCTTTGGTTTGGATGTCTTTCCAAAAGCAAAAAACTGTATTTGGAATAGTTGCATTATTATCTTAAGTATACCGGAAAACAACAAGAAACTCAAGAAGTTGAGGATTGAATTTAAGGAAGTATTGTATTAATATATACCCAAAGGGCAACCCATTCTGACCATTTGGCCGTTTTGTAGGTATCAGATGGGAGACGACCTCTGTGTCTGTAAGGAGTGGGTGACAAATCTATATCAAAAGAAAGGCAGGAATACGAAATTGAAGGCAAAAAGAAGCATTAGTGGAAAAATATTGACAACTACAATCCTGATTGTCATGTTGTTATCGGCGGTACTGGTTTCATTGATGGTTCGTTCTATGACAACACTGACAGATACTGTTTTATCAAATGTATTACCGTCTATGATGAAAACGGCGTCTCAGAGTGTGGAAGGCAACATACATGTTCTGGCAGACCGGATTTTTATGATTGGTGATCAAGATGTAATTACCAACGTAAATAGTTCAAAAAAGCAGAAATTAAAGGCGTTGGATAAAGCACAGTCGGGGATTGAATTCGTATGGCTGGGCTTGTACGATGCCAAAGGAGAACTTTATGTAGGAAATCAGGAATGTCCCAAGGATTTGAAGGAACGCAAAATGTTCCCGCTACTGGAAGAGACGCAGAATTTAGTAGTAGACGATATTGATTCCAGTGAAGGCAACCTGGAACTTTCGGTTGGAATCCCGATCAGCAGCAAAGAAGGAGAACTATTATATTATCTTGTGGGAAGTTATCAATATGATGTTCTGAATGATGTACTTACTAGTATCAATATCAGCGCCAATGGAGAAGCATTTATTGTCAATTCAGATGGTCAGATTATGGGACATCGGAATAAAGAATTGATCTTGAAACAGGAAGATATGGCAGAATTTACAGGTTCCCAGGCACTGGAGGATAAAGTAATCTCAGGAGAGACCGGGGTGACTACTTTAGAAATAGGGAAAGAGACAATGTTGGCAGGATATGTTCCAATCAATGGAACGAATTGGTATTTGTCAATTATTGTACCACGCAGTGATTTTATGCAAGCATCCCACAATAGTACAATAGTGGCGATTATCATTACAGCTCTCCTTCTGGTCCTGGCAATCCTTGTAATTATAGGATTTTCTTCTAAAATCCGCCGTTCTTTAAAAGTTGTTACAAATCGTATCGAATTGTTGGCGAAGGGTGATTTGAAGACGCCGACAGAGATTGTCCAGACAAAGGATGAGACACAGGTACTTTCTATAGAGCTGAATCATACCATTACAGAAATTAATAGGTATATCTCCCAATTATCTGAGATTCTTTCCAATCTCTCAGAGGGTAATTTTGATGTGACCATTGAAGGGGAATTTCGGGGAGATTTTGTGCAGATTCGGAAAGCTTTGAATCAGATTATTGTGTCTTTAAATGCAATGTTGAAATCGGTACAGGATTCCTCTTTGGAAGTGCTTACTATGGCGAAGACGGTTTCTATGAGTTCTTCCATGGTACATACAGGTTCAGAGGAACAGTCTAATTCGCTGATGGTTCTGTCAGGTGAGACAAAGGCGATTGACGAAAATATTATTGAAGTAAATGAAAACACAAAGTTTGCCGGGGAACTGATGGATAAGGCTAAGAATCATTTGAATATTGGTGGCCAAAATATGAAAAACCTGCTGAAAGCTATGGAAGATATCAATGAAAATTCTGCAGAAATTATGAAGGTAAATCATTTGTTGGAGGATATTGCACTGCAGACAAACCTTCTGGCTCTAAACGCTTCCGTGGAAGCAGGCAGAGCTGGAGAAGCAGGCAAAGGATTTGCAGTTGTTGCAGCGGAAGTTCGGGAGCTTGCCGCCCAGAGTACGGAATTTTCCCATCATGCTTCAGAGGTTATTGGAAATTCTCAATATGCTGTGGAACAAGGCATGGTTTATGTTAAGCAGGCGGCAGAGACGTTTGGAGATATTGAAGATATTTCAAACCAGATGGCTGACATCACAAAGCGGCTGGAGAGGTCTGTATCCGTTCAGAAAGATTCATTGGCAAATATGTCTGAACAAATTGAACAGATCAATGACATTGCACAAAAAAATCTGGAAGCAAGTTATGAGAGCACTACAGCAAGCCAGAAATTGCATAAACAGGCGGAGCATTTACAAAATGTATCAAAGCGTTTCCGATTAAGGAGGAATGGGTAAGATGAGAAAATACAATATTTTGGGAGTTGTGTTGGGGATTTTCTTATGTGCCATGAGTTCGGGCTGCGGAACAAACCCAAAGGCAGAAAATAACTTTCAGGATGGATATTATACGGCGATTATGTCAGATTATAATTTCGGATGGAAAGAATTTGTTACGATCTGCGTTATGGATAATAAGATTGTCAGTGTGGAATACAATGCCAAAAATGCGGCAGGTTTTATTAAATCCTGGGACAGTGCTTATATGAGAAATATGAATCCAGTCTCAGGCACTTATCCAAATCGTTATACCCGGACGTATGCGGCGCAATTTTTGGAGAAACAAAATGTACAAGACATAGACCTGCTCACAGGAGCCACTTCCTCTGGAAAAAATTTTCAAAAACTTGCAGCAGCAGTTCTTGACCATGCAAGAACAGGAAATACACAGCTTGCAGAAGTTGCGGCGGAACCAGCAGAAGAGTAGGGGGTATATCAGTTAGAGGACATACGGATTTGTGGATGCTGTAAAACCGTCATGTGATCTTCTGTCGAAACGACGATGCTGTTCTGGATATTGTTTATCCTTTCTGCAGTATACTGTAAAAAATTTGTCGTAAGAAAAAAATTGACAATTGCATAGAAATGGAATATAATGTATTTTGTCAGCGCGGGGTGGAGCAGTCCGGAAGCTCGTCGGGCTCATAACCCGAAGGTCGCAGGTTCGAATCCTGCCCCCGCAATTAGAACAGCAGTAACCTTTTGGTTGCTGCTATTTTCTCTTATAGGAAATTCATCTGGTTGCGTAAATTTTCCATTCTTGTTATCGGAACACTTAGAAATTTTTCTGTCTGGAACACTCGGAACAACGTCTGCATTTCTTTGTGCTATTTGCTAAGAAGGTTTTATGGAACTACCTTTTGACGCCCGAATCCTATAAGAGAAAAGCCCTCCGTTCCGGTCGGCGCTAAGTAGACGTCCGCTGGATGGTAAGCGCCCCTCATGAATAAGGGATTTAGGAAGTTGATGCGGACTTGTCTGCATTCGCGCATAAGGTAAAGTTTGGATGGTTACAGTAAATGAAAAAGAGATTGAAAAGGTAGAAAATAATATGATATATGAAAATATTTTGGAAGCAATGGGAAATACCCCTTTGATTCGGTTAAATCGTATGGCAGATCCAGAAGGTGCGCAGATATTGGTAAAATTTGAAGGTTTAAATGTTGGCGGTTCCATTAAGACAAGAACGGCATACAATATGATTCTGGAAGCAGAACGGCAAGGCTTGATTCAGGAAGATACTATTATTGTAGAGCCTACCAGTGGAAATCAGGGGATAGGCTTGGCGTTGGTGGGCGCGGTGCGCGGTTATCCCACAAAGATTATTATGCCAGATTCTGTCAGTGAGGAGCGCAGGAAACTGGTAGAACAGTATGGCGCGGAAGTAATCTTAAAGCATGATGCAGGAAATATTGGCGCATGTATTGAGGAATGTTTACAGGCGGCGCTCGATATGGCGAAGGAGGATTCCAGGGTATTTGTTCCCCAGCAGTTTGAAAACCCGGCAAATCCTGCCGTACATAAGATTCAGACAGGTTTGGAAATTTTAGAACAAGCTGCATGCCCCATCCATGGATTTTGTTCTGGCATTGGGACAGGGGGGACCATTACAGGGGTCGGTGAAACGTTAAAAGAAAAAAACCCAGATATGGAAATCTGGGCAGTGGAACCAGAACATGCTGCAATTTTGTCAGGAGGTTCCATAGGCACACATCTGCAGATGGGGATTGGAGACGGGCTGATTCCAGAAATATTAAATCAGGAAATTTATGATCAGGTCTGTGTCATCACAGATGAAGAAGCGCTTGCCACATCAAAGGAACTTGCGGCAAAGGAAGGGATTCTCTGCGGAATTTCCAGTGGAACCAACGTGGCGGCAGCGATTAAGCTGGCAAAGAAGCTTGGAAAAGGGAAAACGGTAGTTACCATACTGCCAGATACGGCAGAACGTTATTTTTCCACGCCGCTGTTTGGGTAAATTGTGAATCAGACTGCCAGAAGCGGCAAGAACGCCGATGGCGTTCTTGAATGTCACTTACAGATATAAGGAAACACGCTTCCCACCGCCGTAAGGCTGTTGGCAAGATCTTCACGGTAGTCTGCATCACAGGGATTTAAGCTGTTGATCACACAACCAAAATTTTTGATGTTCCCAGTGGAATGTATATATTTTCCGCCGCCCAGGTAAAGGGCCACGTGACCTGGAAAATATAGCAGATCGGCAGGTTTTATCCGCACAATGGGAATCTCTTGTACCGGGTAGCCAGCCTTGATTGCCGCGTCGCGATAGATGAAAATTCCGCACATATAATAGCTCATAAAAGCCAGCCCAGAACAGTCGATGCCGTCATGGGTTTTTCCGCCCCAGCGATATTGGGCGCCCAGATAGGAAAGGGCATAATTTAGGATATTGCAGCGGATCTGTGATTCAGATTCTTTCTGTTCTATGACAGGGGTTAAGGCGATTGCAGGCACATATCCTACGGTATTGTCAGCAAGTTTGATTTTTTGCCATCCTTCCTTCGCGGGTTCCAAAGGAAGGACAGAACTGCCCATAAAAATAGTGGCGGCTCTTGCTGCCTGCACGTTAGGCGCTGTCAGGATATCAGTAAGCCGGCTCGTGATCAAGACATTGGAGTGTGGGCACAGCCTCCATAAGTGATAGGAGCTCTGTGGAAGATTTTGAGTTTCTGAGGTCATAAGCCAGCCGCTGTATCCATATTCCGTAATAATCTTTGAAAAATTTCCCTGACACTCTTGGATTGTCACCAACCAGCCGGACAAAAGTTCATCCGAAACATGCTGTCCAAGAACAAAATTGTTTTTTACAGTGATGCTTTCATAGAGTGTGGCTTTTGGGGGAAGGATAATTGCATTTTGCATAGATACTCCTTTAGAGTACTTCCTGATAAAAGGACAGTACATTTTTATAAAAAATCTGTTCTATTTCACTTTCATGAAATCCGCAGTTTTTCAATTCTCGTTCCAATAGTTCCATTTTACTGCAGTCTTTTAATTCCAGATGATTATCAATTCCATCAAAATCCGATCCAAGACCTATACAAGATATGCCGCCTTTGTCTGCAATATGCTGAATATGCAGGGCTATGTCTTTTACACGGCTCATATAATGTCCCTGTGTGTCGGGGGTATCTGACAGAAAAGGACCATAGTAGTTGACGCCGATTATGCCGCCATGTTGGGCAATGCCCCGAATTAGCCCATCCGGCAGGTTCCTTCCGCGGTGGCACAGACTGCGTGCGTTGGAATGGCTGGCGCAGAAAGGTTTTTTTGCAAAGCGGCAAACGTCACGGATTCCTTCCTCTGACAAATGGGACACGTCTGGAATGATTCCTAAGTGTTCCATTTCCTCTAAAATTTCTATTCCGCGCCTTGTAAGCCCTTTCTCCTTTCGAGAGTATCCTGCAGTGCGGCGCCAGTTTGCTGGAATGTATTTTAAATTGGCAAAGGGCGCCGGTTCCCCAGGGAATCCTAGGCAGTTGGGGTAATTCCAGGTAAATGTCATCATCCGTATGCCAAGGCGGTACAGTTCATGTAAGGTATCTATACGGCATTGGCAGACCTCTCCTTCTTCCAACGTCAGCAAAGCAGACATTCTGCCTTGCGCCTCATTTGCCAGAATATCCGAATAAGTGGCGGCAGGTGCAATCAAATCAGAATTTTTACGCATTTCTTCTTGAAATACTTTAAGCTGTCGCTGGAATGTCTCATAGGGATTGGCAGTTTCACCTAAATCAATAAAGATAGCAAAATTTTGAAGCAGATATCCAGAAGTTTTCATTTTCATAAGATCTACTTGAAAAGGATTATTCCTTAAATTCATTCCTTGTTTTCGTTCCTGGTAAATGCGGGAAATGGTATCACAGTGCAAATCAATAATTTTCATAGACATCTCTGCTCTTGTTTTTTATCACTATATGTGTTTTTTGAAGAAAATTTTCATGTTCTTTCGTTATTATAATGCGGTAAATGTTGGATAAAGATGTCCGAAATTCAGCGCCTAACGTTCAAGATTGAGCCTTAATCTTTAATTAAATGACATACCTATATGCCATTCGGCATGTCACGAGGCGTAAATTTGTAAGATTTTTGTAAGGTAATCCTATGTTTTTGTTAAGAATTTTGGAGTAAGATAAAAGTAAAATGAGAATAAAAAAACTTAAAATGTCAGTGGCCAGTAAACAAATTGAATATGGATAGGGAGGAAATGCATTGGATAATTTGATTAAAGTGCAGGACATGTGTAAAGTTTACAATCCTGGTGAAAACGAAGTCCGTGCACTGGATCATGTAAATTTGGAAATTCAACGGGGAGAGTTTGTTGCGATTATCGGGCATTCTGGTTCTGGAAAGTCTACGTTGATGAATATGCTGGGATGTTTGGATGTGCCAACATCTGGCTCCTATTATCTGAATGGCAAGGATGTGTCTGCCTTGAATGACAATCAGTTGTCTGAGATCCGGAACCAGGAAATTGGATTTATTTTCCAGGGTTTTAATTTGATTTCAAATCTGACAGCCATTGAAAATGTGGAGCTTCCATTGATTTATCGGGGAATAGGCAGAAGCAAGCGGCATAAATTGGCAAAAGAAGCGCTGGTCCGGGTAGGGCTGGAAAAGAGAATGGATCATAAACCATCAGAGATGTCAGGCGGACAGCAGCAGCGTGTGGCAATTGCACGTGCAATAGCGGCGGAACCGCCGGTCATTCTTGCAGATGAGCCAACTGGAAATTTGGATTCTGCATCAACGGAAGAAATTATGGGTATATTGAAGGGATTACATGAAGCAGGGCGTAGTGTTATCTTGATTACCCATGACAATGAAATTGCAGATCAGGCAAAACGGGTCGTTCGTATCCTGGATGGAAAGATTGTGGAAGACTATTATAATTCAGGTAGGAAAGCGCAGGAGGCATAAAGGATGAAAAAGAAGAAGGTATGGAAGATCGTGGTACCAGCAATAGCCGTGGTGGTGATCGGTGGATCAGTTGTTCTGAACAATGCTGCAAGTGCAGGGAAACAGTTGGAAGAAGCAATGAAGGTGGAAGCAATCACAGTGGAGAGCGGAGATTTGACAGAGACAGTGGAAACCAATGGAACAGTCATCAGTGGAGAGCAGAAAGTGATTTTTTCTCCAGTAAATGCAACGGTAGAGACGGCGCATTTTGAGACAGGGGATATGGTGAAGGCAGGCGAACAACTGGTCACGTTCAATTTGAAAGACTTAAGGGAACAAAACCAGAAGGCAGAACTGACGGTGAGAGCCAATGAGCTGGGGTACCAGGATTCTGTAAATAAATCAAACGAAGCGGCAAGCCGTCAGGCAGATGCCGCAAACCAGGCGGCAGAATTGCAGGCACAGGTAGACGCAAAGACCCAGGAAGTGGAAAACATTTCCAACGCCCTTACAGATCAGGCAAATGCACAGGCGGTTGTACAACAGCAGCAAGCGGAGGAATTGAGCGCGCAAATTGCAGCGCTGCAGGAACAGCAGCAAGCGGCAGATAAGGAACTTGCCGCGGTAGAGAAAGCATTTGAGAAGGCGGAGGCGGCGCAGCAGACGGCACAGGTGAATTTTGATGCGGCGGCTGCAGCGGCAGAAAGCGATCCAGAAAGCTTGGATAAGGCACGGGAGAAATTAAATAAGGCAAATCAGGAATTGACAGAGGCAAAAAAGGCTTATGAGGCTCTGCAGGAGGAAGCTGCGGCACTCCAAGCGGAGGTGGAGTCTGTGCAGGAAGCACTTTCTAATATTGGTTCTGAGGATGGAGCAGATATGGGACTGCAGCAGCAGCTTCAGGCGGCGCAGAGTGAACTTGCAGAACTCAGAGGGAATCTGGAAAGCCAGAAAGCAATTGCAGAGGCGGAAAGCGGCGCCATGAGCAGTGCGGCAAGGGAGCAGATGCAGACCAACAATAATCTTGCGGAATTGGAAAGTAAGTCTTTGGAAGAGTTGATCTCAGAAGGTGAAAAAGGGATTTCAGCAGAGTTTAACGGTGTTATTTCTGAGAAACAAGTGACAGAAGGAGCATCGGTAACCCAGGGGATGCAGCTTTTTACCCTTCAGAGCATTGATGATGTAAATGTAGAAGTGACCCTGTCTAAAAATGTCTATGATAAGGTAAAAGAAGGACAGCAGGCAGAAATTACCCTTGCAGGACAGAGCTACTGGGGAACTGTAAAACGAATCAGCAGAATTGCTTCGTCTGGCGCATCAGGAAATAATCAGGCGGCAGTGTCTTCTGCATCCATTATGGCGACGGTACACATTGACAATCCCGATGAAAATGTGTTTTTGGGAGTGGATGCAAAGGTGGAAATTCAGGCAGCGGAAGCGAAAGATGTAATTCTTCTTCCCACAGAGGCAATTAATATTGGGAAGGAAGGTACTTTTTGTTGGGTAAATGAGGATGGCATTTTAAAAAAGAGAAGCGTGACCACAGGAGTGACTTCCGATGAATGCGCAGAAATTATCCAGGGGATAGACGAGGGGGAACAGGTGATTACAGATCCAGGCAGCCATGAAGAAGGCGATTCTATCACTGTAACATTGACAGAATCAGTGGAAGAGGGAAAATAAAAGGACAGCGTCTCAGAATTTAAAAGAGGTGTATAGATGGGAAATATGATAGAATATATTAAAATGGCGTTAAAAAATATTACCGCAAACAAAGGGCGTTCCTTTTTGACCATGCTGGGCATTATCATTGGAATTTCCTCCGTAATTATGGTTATGGCGGTAGGAGACGGAACCGCAAATGCCATGAATTCTGAAGTGGAGGATTTGGGAACCGGTCAAATTAATGTATATTGCAGCGAAGAAGCGTCAAATGCGGAAGAATGGATAACACCAGAAGATCTCACAGCGATCAGAGAATCGATTGAGGGAGTGGACGGGATTACGCCGAATGATGGCGCCTCTGGAACCACGATTACTGGCAAAGGAGAATTTGCCTTGAGTTTTAGCGCTGGGACAGAGGATTTGCAGAAGGCGTTAAATTTTAATTTAAAAAGGGGCGCGTATTTTACCGCGGCAGATGTGGAAGAAGGAAACAGGGTTTGTGTTATTTCTGACAGTGACGCCAAACGTCTCTTTGGTTCTGATGATGTGGTGGGCATGGATATTGATGTGACAATTGGCGGAATTGCTGGCAGCTACCGTATTGTTGGCGTGACCCAGCAGAAGGAAAATACCAGTTTTATCAGTTATACTTATGAGGGAATGCCAGTAGCGCTGGATGTCCCTTATACATCTTTTGAAATCTTTGGCTGGAAAAGCGATTCATTTTACTCAGCAGTGGTATTTGCAAATGATAAGGCAAGCAGTGAAGATGTAGTACGTGAAATGATTCACTTGCTGGAGACAAGGCATCAATGTGCCGGAGAAGATTATTTCCAGATTCAAAGTTTTCAGGATATGCTTGCTGAAATGAACAATATGCTTGCAATTGTCACTACATTTATTTCTTGTGTGGCAGCGATTTCTTTGGTAGTAGGCGGAATTGGAGTAATGAATA
The DNA here is from genome assembly GCA_951801955.1 of uncultured Lachnospiraceae bacterium. Classification (GTDB taxonomy): domain Bacteria; phylum Bacillota; class Clostridia; order Lachnospirales; family Lachnospiraceae; genus Petralouisia. The sequence goes on along the minus strand of CATOOV010000004.1, from coordinate 47,304 downwards.
TTATGTTGGTGTCAGTCACAGAGCGTACCAGGGAAATTGGAATCCGTAAATCTTTGGGCGCCAAAACTTCCTCAATATTGATGCAGTTTTTGGCAGAAGCGGCAATCCTTACGATTTTAGGGGGAATCATTGGAATTTTACTTGGATTGTTGGGCGCCGTGGGAGCATGTAAATTGATGACTGCATCTATGGGAAGCACAATTTATCCTGGAGTCAAGGCAAGCACCATTTTAGGCGCAACATTGTTTTCCTGCGGGATCGGCGTCTTTTTTGGGATTTATCCGGCAAGGAAAGCTGCAAAATTAAGCCCCATTGAGGCACTGAGGAGAAATTAAGGATAAGGATACTTTACTGACAATACAGGGATACGATACTGGGTGAGGTTGTTTGACAATGCTCAGACATCAGGATCCTCTTTGTCAGGCAATAAAGAGGCGGCACGGAAAATGTTTTTGAATATATTTTCACATAACATTTTTCTGTGCCATTTTTTTTGTATTGGGAAGTATATTAATAAAACAAAATAATGGTTTGATACATAACATAAAATGAATTATAATGGTTAATATATAATAATAAAACAAAAAATTGTTTGGAGGGAGATAAGATGCTATTGAATTATAGATTTGAGAATTTTATGTCTTTTCAGGAAAATGTAGAATTTTCCATGATTGCTCCAAAAACAAAGGTAAAACAAAGGTTTCCTGATAATTTTGTTTCTTTAGGACAAAAATGCGATATACTAAAAACTGCAGTTATTGTAGGAGAAAATGCAGGAGGAAAATCTAATTTTGTCAGGAGTTTAGAATATTTGCAGTCCTTTGTTCGGGATAATGAAAGTGTGAAGGCATATAGATCTAAAATACATGTAAATAATATAAAAGGAAAATGTATGAAAAATAACCATACAGAACAGTGTTTTGATATTGAGATACGATCAAAGAATAATTATTTTTATAAATACGATCTCAAAATAGATTCCTGTGGCATTATCAAAGAGGAATTAAGTTTAAAAAACCAATGGAAGCACAAATATAGAAAAGTGTTATCTGTGTTTCGGGAGGAATACAAATTAGAATGTGAAGAAGAGGAATGTGAACAAAAAAATAGTTGTAATACGATATTATGTGCAAAATATAAATATGATATCCCTGGTTTTGAACCAGAAATGGAATTGTTATTGAAAAATGCAATAAATAGTCAGAAGCATATGGGGTTATTTATCACGAAATTGGCCATCTTAGGGAATGAACATGCAGTAAATTTTACTGATTGGATAAGAAAAACTTTATGTCCAGAGACAAATATTATTAATTATGATATTTACAAATCTATGAGAAATGAAGATGAAGATTTGCAAATTTTATATGATCCAAGATTTTTAGATATTTTTAGATTAATTGATTACAGTATCAAAGAGATAGTGGTTGACGAGGATCACCCATTTACGAAATCCATGATTATAAGGAAAAAGAGGGATAATAATACATTTTCTCGTGAATTGGGGCAGGATTCCAGCGGTGTAAGAGAGTTTTTTGCTTGGGCTGTTCAGATTTTTAAAGTGGTATATGAGGATAAAATTGTATTTGCCGACGAAATAGACCGAGTGTTAAATCCAGTGTTGTCTGATCGTATCATAGCATTTATCAATGGAATGAAACATCGAGGTCAATTTATATTTACCACACATAATGTACTTCATCTGAATTTAAAGAATTATATGAAGGAACAAATTTACTTTATTACCAAGGATGTAGAGAGTTTGGAATCGGAATTATATTCCTTAGCTGATTTTCCAGAAGTACGATATGATACTGCTAAAATATATGAACTATATATGAAAGGGATTTTGGGGGGGGCATCTGTTGAGTAGGAAAGTACGGGAGATAAAGAAGAGTTTTAAGGTATTTTGTGAGGGAAACACAGAGTATCATTATGTGGATGAAATGAGGCAGCAATTAAGGCTTTCTATTTCTATGAAGTTGGTAAATATGAAGGGCGGCGGGTATAGCAATTTTTTAGAAAGCCTTAAAATTGATGCAAACACAAATTGCATAGCCAAATTTATTATAATTGATGGTGATAGGGCTATAGATGAAAAAGGTGAAAAGAATAGATTAAAAGAATTATTAGATTATTGTATTTTACAAAATAAGAGTGGCAGAACTCCACATATATTGATTGTCAATGATCCGGATTTTGAGTATCTGGCTTGTTTACATACATCCAAATATAGAGGGCAGAATGTAGAGCAGTATATTATTAAGGAAATGGGATATAGAGACCTTGACAGTTTTAAATCAGATGAAAAAATATATCATGTTCTTAATTCTAACGGAAATTCTAGCAAAATCATGTTAGCATCATTAAGACATGATAGATGCTTTGTAAGAAACTGTTGGACGATAAATAAGCATAAATTTGAAATTAAGGTAGATACTATCTATAAATGGGAAAAGCTAGGACAGAGGGGTTCAAATATTAATGAATATTTTGATATTTTGAATGCTTTTTAGAAATCGAATATAGGAAGTCATTATTTATGTGGTAGTTGTTTGATTATATCAGAAGTGGGACAACTTTCACCTCTATATATGATGAGAATGATCCTACTTCTGATATACGATTTGTGTTAGACAATCAGCAATTCAAAGTGACCAAAGTTGGCAAAAACTGACGGGATTTTACGAAAAGGCTTGCCTTTGAGAAAGTGTTTGCACAAATCAGTTGATTTATCACTGCAAATTTAATGTGGCGATGATATCTTCCCTTATGACCCGTTCACTGACCCATCCTTCGATATTGTCTCTGGTAGGTACAGTTACCTTTAACCAGTTTCGTTCCGAATCACTTTCAAACGTGTTTAAGTATATAATCTGGTCATCTTGTGAGAGGATACAAAGTTCTGTTCCCTCTATACTGGGGGATTCCCGCAGGTTGGCATTTTGTAAATCCTCTTTTATTACCAAGTAAATGGCATTTTCTGCCGCTTCTTTTTTCTTCTTCTTTGCTTTTTTCTTTTTTTGCTTCTCTTTGTCTGCAATTTCCAAAAAAGAGGGATAGTCTTTCTTGTTTTTTGTTGCCTTTTTTTCTAGATTACCAAACATCCGGTTGACAGAATAGAGGTTATCTATGTAATAATCGGAAACAAATTTCTCAAGTTTGAAAGCAGGAAGGATAGCGGCAAGATAGACAAAGCCCAGAAGAATCAAGACTGCTTTTTTGCAAAGCAAATGGAAAAATTTAAGTTTTGTTACATTTTTCCCCTTTTCATTAAGCCATTGTGCCACAACTTGCCCGGCATGTCCAATCCGTTCATCCCACAGATATGCTTGTTCTTTTTTGTCAAACAGTTTCCCAATCAGCCACCGGCTGCCCCCAAGGACTACAATATTGAGAATGAAAAGCAGCTTGCTGGCAGCAAACAGAAGATATTTTAAGAAAAACCAGGAAATTGCCGCTGCCAAAATTAGTAATATCAATTCTGCAAGGATTTTTAAAGGCATGGGCAGTATTAGAACCACGCTCCATATGGCATAATAAATACTTTTCATATCAATACTTCTCCTCATCCTCCACAATAATTGTATCTTCTGCATCAATTGTTTCCAGCAGTGGATTTTGTTCCGCCTGTGTTTGGGCTGTAGTTTCCCCCAACAGTTTTAATGCTGCACGCTCCAGAGCGGGGTCTGATAATACCTGCAAGTCTGCTAATTGTTTCAGTGCTTGAAGGTTTGTCATCATATGGTTCGCTTTCTTGTCTTCCAGACGCTTGTCTAATTCTACACTGCTAATCTCACCTTTGAGATATGCTAACACCAGGCTGGCATTTTCTCCAGCCGCCTCTTTTGCATCATTAAATCCTTTGATTTGTTCCAACTGCAGGGCATTTATTTTCTTCTGTACCTCTTTTTGTGCCTCATACTTCTGTTGTTCTAGACGTTTCTTTTGTTCAATTTCCAGGCTTGCGATATCTTCCTGATTCTGATTGATTACGCTTGTGGCAATGGTATCTAAGGTGGAGTCAATAATTCTCTGTGCCCTCTCATCTACGGTTATAGTAAGTTCCGGCTCAGAAATTTCCAGATAATCCAAGTTATTTAATTTGTTTCGAAGTTGTACTTTTAATGTGTCTTCCAGGTCTGTTTGCTCTTCAATGGAATATTTCTTGTGAACAGCGTCTAAGATCTCGTTTAAGGCATTTGATACCATTTTGTCTATATTTACGTGGTTTACAAACACATATGTTACATCCCTGACGCGATAAAGTGCCTTTGCAGAAAGGAAGAATTTATAATGTCCTGTCTCGTCGGAAACGGTTCGATCTGCCCGTATTTCCCGGAAAGCAAGGGACATAATGGCTTTTTTATTAAATTTCCCAGAGCGGATGTCACTGGATAACACAGGTTTTTGGTTTGTAATTACCAAGATGGGATCTTTTTGCCTGCCTTCCCGATATAAGATATATGCTGTGTCTTCGTTTGGCTTTGGTACGGAATCAAAGATTGTAAATTTAAAGTTTTCTACGGTGATAAGCGGTTGTCTCATTGGTCTCATCTTCCTTTCTGCGGTTTTTGGTCAAGCTGGTAATGAACACGCTGTGCAGGTTTTACAGGGCGTTTCTGTTTGAAGGCGATCCTTTGCAGGAAAAAATCCATTTCTGTGCGGTCTTCGCTTGTATCTAGAAAACTGTATAAAAATTGTTTGAGATATTGCGCCTGTTTTAGGCTGCATCCTCCATACTGGTAGATATACAGTTCTAAAAGATTTTTGCTTTCTTTGCGGGTACCCCTGTTCTTCCATACATAGTTCCATAATGCCAGCAGTTTTTGCCGTTCTTCATTCTTGATAAAAGTCATTTTAACAAAGATCATATCCCTGTTTCTTTTCTCATTTACCATATCAATATGAGATTTTCCATAATCAATCCAAAGAAGTACCAAAAATATTGTAATGATACATTCTTTTAAGGGTTGATGTTTTCGTTGGGTACAGTGGCTGAATTTCTCATATAGGGCAGACACGATGGATTTAAAGTAGGCAGATCTTCTCTCACCAATCTCATAAAATGCAGATAAATTTGAGAAAAAAGCGCCTGGTATGCCCGCTTGAAGTTCTGCCGTTACCTGGCTGAAATAGGCGTTTACGATAACTTCGACCTGTTCTTGATTCCAGTTGCCCATGGAACATACCATCAATGACGTTAAAGAATAATGCAGATTTCCAAGGGTTGCCCAATGTTTCAACTGTAATGCAATATTTTTTTGATATTGTTCATCCTCATAAGTGTAAGTGAGAATCTGTGCGGCGGCAAAGTCCGTTTCTATCTTCTTTTCGCCAAGGAAGTTACGAATGATATGTTGGTCAAAATAGTAATAATCAAAGGTTGCCAAATGCGCCAATGCGTTTACCGCTTTTTGTATTTTGGAATAATTTTCACAAAATATGTATGTTTTCAGCCAATCCACAAGTATTTTCCTGAAAAATAGAAATTCCTTCCACACACAATTTAAAACCATATGGGTATAACCTGGTTCCACAAAACGGATAAATTCATACGTTACAGCCCCCATATGGTTGTAGAGGAATGAATGATACAATCCGGCGCCTGCTGCCAGGATCCGCTGTTTGCTAGGCATTTTTTCTTTTTCCTTCTGTTTTGCTTCCCGTTCTTCTTCCTCCAAAGGAAACAGGGCAAACAGTTCTTCCGCCATTTCGTACACCCATAAATAAGGGGTTCTCTCAAAAACTGCCAATGTAACCAAAAAAGCCATCTCAAAATCGTTGTAGTGTGTACCCATCCATTCCATCAGCGTTTCTTCTGATTCAAAAATACTACTTTTGCCAGAGAAATTGATGGTTTGTCCTGGATGTTCATCATTTTTTTCGTTTTTGCCTATTTCGAGGGTATCCATGTTTGCATGGTCGCCGAACACAACCCCAGAATTGTTTTTCACGAAATTCATAGTTTGGATAAAAATTTGAATTTCCTTGTTCTTTTTTTCGTTGAACAGCTCTTTTATCTGTGTTCCATCATTTTTTGGCGCTTCTGCGTTTTGCCGTTGTCCTGCATAATCTTTTGGACCCGTTTGTTGGTTTGCGGCATTTTGCTGCTGTCCTGCATAATCTTTTGCACCTGGTTGTTGGTTTGTGGCATTTTGCTGTTGGCTTGCAGTCTTATCTGTGTTTTGCTGATTGTTTGTGTAACCTTTGTTGTATTGTTGGTCGTTGTTTTCTGTATCAGGCTCCAAGTCTTGGTGGTATTCAAAGCTTTCTTTATCATCTGATTGAGAAAGGTCCTTTTGTTCTTCTGTTTCATGTTCCAATGCATTCACTCCCCAGTTACTTGATGGTTAAGTTGCCAATTTGTGCCGAATCACCAAAAATGACCCCGTTATTGTTCTCAATCACGTTTACGTTTTTGATGGTTACTCCCTTGGCATCTGATTGTGTTTGTGCAGATGCAGTTGTATCTTTTCTTATATTTTGAGCATCTGCCATAGGAGAATGAGACGTTTGTGCATTGGAAATACCAATCTTTAGCTGTCTTATCCTGTCAATGATAAAGTCAGCGATCTCATCGGTAGGGAGGCTGCCGTTCAGATAGACATATTTCTTTAATTCTTCTGGAAGCTTTTTGCCTACAAAATTTACAATTATTAATCGTTTGGGCTCTTGTTTTGTGCTGCTGAGCGCCCTGCGCTGCTCAAGCTGGGTATATTGGCTTTTTAAATATTTCTCAGTTACGAAAAGTACCTTTACCAAAGATTCATTTTGATAAATTTGAAATAATTCACTTTTTAGGTTTGCGGAAACCATTTCTTTTTGGTAATATGGTGCATAAAATACTTGCAGATGCCCGCCAATAAGGAAATCTGCTACTTCCTGCACAAGTTTTTCTGATGCTCCCTCATAGGAAAGTGCAATATCGAATTTATACATAAAAAACCTCGCTTATATGAAAATTAGGAGATTGAAACAGAATCCTGGTTTCCAGGATGGAAAATGTAATATGAAGTGTTGCTTTAAGATGTGTAAATTCCTTTTACTCCCCAATTCTATTTTATCCCCCGCCCCTCTCCAGTTTTCAAGTACCATGGATATCAGATGAGGGACGACTCTCGCCTCTATAGGCAGTGAGCAACTTATTAGTATTCAGTGGCGGGAGTGGTTCCTCATCTGATATGCCTCTGGCAGATTGCAGAAGCGAACAAAAGAAACTTGTCATGCGATGCATGATGTGCGCTTCGCAGCAAGAACGCTGGCGGCGTTCTTGAATCTTGCAAACTGAAGAATTAATTACAGGTAGATTTAACATATTTATGTCAAAAAATGTAGACAGAACATATATTTGTAAAAGCGCGGAAGGAGGGGGTACATTTGTGTAACAATGGCTTATCAGATAATGACAGTTGAAGGAAAAGGGACGGTTTTTAACTGTGTACAAGTATGATACAGTACAAAATTCGTCAGATGATAACAATTGAAGAAAAAGGGATGGTTTTCAATTGTGTACAAGTGTGATACAATGAAAGAAAAGTTTATTTTGTCAGGAGCGTTATCGTTATATGGTTAGAAAAAAAACAGACTGGAAATTTATATTGATGTTTCTTGTGGCGCTTGCGGTATTTTTGTTTGCGGCAGTGAAGCTGGGATTAATCCTGCTTGAATATTACCAAGGAGAACAGACATATCTAAAACTAAATAAATTTGTGGTGTCTTCCAAGGAAGAAGTTACTGGCGGGAATCAAAAAGAATCCAAAGAGGGGTTTTCGGTGGATTTTGACGAACTAAGGAAGATTAACCCAGATGTAGTCGGCTGGATTCGAATTGAAAAATTGGGAATCAGTTATCCTGTTGTACAAGGGAAGGATAATGAGTATTATCTGAGCCATACTTTTTTTAAGGAAAAGAATAAATGCGGCAGTATCTTTATGGAAGTGGAAAATGAGGCGGATTTCAGTGACAGCAATACGTTTTTGTATGGGCATAATATGAAAGACAAGTCCATGTTTGCCAAACTAAATCAGTATCAGGAGGAGGAAATATTAAAAGAGAATCCTGAATTTTATATTTATACTCCCAAAGGAGTCAACAAATATAAAATTTATTCCTGTTATGTGGCTGAATTGGGGCTGGATTCTTTTACCCATAAATTTAAAAAAAATAAGGAATATGCACAGTGGCAGAAAAATGTAAAAGGACGAAGCCTCTATGATACAGGGGTGGTTCCCAAGCCCAAACAGAAAACGGTTACCTTGATGACTTGTACGCCAGCGGGCGAAAAATATCGGTTTTTAGTGCATGGGGTACTTGCAGAGTAAGCTGGAAGCGATGGATACTGGATATAAAATTTGAGAGTAAATATTTTCTCATACAAAAGGTAAGAAATGCATTCCAATACCATGGAAACATACTCAAGAGTATCTCTCTATGTCAGAAAACCGACAAACGAAGGAAAAGGCTTAAAAATCGTGGAAGCCTCTGGCTGAACGCGATTTTTGTTTTAAAAGGCTTGTTGGAATGCTTGGTGCGCCTAACATTTTGTGCTTTTGTATGAAGAAAATATTTAAATAAAAGTGTAGTAATTATATATGAAATTATGATAATTTTGTAGTTTTGCAATGGCTTAAAAGCATATAAGCGGCGAAAGGAGACGAATCATGACAGAATTGAGCAGGGAAGAAAAGATTGGGAAATTTTTGGAAATGCTAAAGGACTCTGATAATATTGTATTTTTCGGCGGCGCCGGAGTTTCAACAGAGAGCGGAATCCCAGATTTCCGCAGTGTGGACGGGCTGTACCACCAGCAGTATGACTATCCGCCGGAGATAATTTTGAGCCATACATTCTATCGGAAAAATACAGAAGAATTTTATCGTTTTTATCGGAATAAAATGTTATGTCTTTCAGCACAGCCAAATATGGCGCATAAAAAGCTTGCCCAGTTGGAAAAAGCAGGAAAGGTGAAAGCGGTGGTGACCCAAAATATTGATGGCCTGCACCAGCTTGCAGGGAGTAAAAAGGTGCTGGAACTCCATGGAAGCGTCCATCGAAATTACTGCGAGTCCTGTCATCATTTATATGATGCGGAATATATTCGAAATAGTGCAGGCGTCCCTCTTTGTGAGGAATGCGGCGGAGAGATTAAGCCGGATGTGGTGCTTTATGAGGAAGGGCTGGATAACCGGACCATTCAGGAGGCAGTTTATTATATCAGCAATGCAGATATGCTCATCATTGGAGGGACCTCCCTTGCAGTTTATCCGGCGGCAGGGCTCGTGGATTATTACCAAGGGGATAAGCTGGTATTGGTTAACCAATCAGCCACAGCACGAGATGGAATTGCAAATTTAGTGCTGCAGGAAAAAATAGGAGAGTTGTTTGAGAAAATTATTGTTTGACAAGGAGAAAAGAGTATGCCGATACCTTATGAAATAGGAGATATTGTCCGTTTAAAAAAGCAGCACCCTTGCGGAAGCAGCGAATGGGAAGTGCTCCGGGTGGGCGCCGATTTCCGATTGAAATGCCAAGGATGCGGGCACCAGATTATGATTGCACGGAAACTGGTGGAAAAAAATACAAAAGAGATTAAAAAGCCAGGGGAGTAAGTATTTTGTCTGGGATAGAAAAGTGTGTAGATCCTTTAAAATGGAAAGGGTTACACATTTTTTCCTTAATTTTATGCTTATTGGGAAAAAGATGCTGATTAGTGCAAGTGCTGCAATAATGGACATTTTTGCTCGAAATATCGGGAAACATTTTTTTCCAGATGAAATTTTTTTCGAATCATGTTATCATAAAAATATTCATAAAGAAGCTTTTATTGTAAACAGGGGAAATCATGGGAACAGGCAAGCGAAGGATAAACAAGAAGAAAATCATAATTGCATTCGGTGTGGTATTGTCAGTGCTGCTGGTACTATATTTTGTATTGGTAAATACCCTTGTCAGTGCGGCGTTGGTACCATCGTTTATGGAAAAGTTAGAAGCATTTGAACGGATTACGGAGGAGAGTTATGCGGCACAGGTACAGACTTCCGATATTAAAGGGAATCGGCAGACGGCATGGAAGAATACAAATAAATGGCTGGAAAAGGCAGAACACCAGAAAATTTCGGTAGAGACACCAGAGGGATACACATTGATTGCACAAGAATTTCCGGCAGGGGGGCAGGAGAGCACGGATCCTGCCGGTGAAAAGAACCATAAGTGGGTACTTCTGCTCCACGGATATACAGGATGGAAAGAGGAGATGTATCCCTTTGCCTATTGGTACCATAAAGAAGGCTGCCATGTGGTTGTACCGGATTTGCGGTGCCAGGGAGAGAGCGAAGGGGATTTTATCGGGATGGGATGGACGGACCATTTTGACTGTATGCTATGGATTGATTACATCATATCCAAAGATAAAGATGCACAGATTGTCCTTCACGGGCAGTCTATGGGGGCGGCAACAGCGTTGATGACTTCCGGGGAGCAAACATTGCCGGACAATGTACGTGCCGTAATTTCCGATTGTTCCTATACAGATGCATATTCCATGTTTGGGGAAAAAGTCAAAGAATGGTTTGGGCTTCCGGCGTTTCCACTGGTGGATTCTGCATGTGTAGTTCTGAAACTGCGCGGTGGATATAACCTGAAAGATGCCTCTGCCCTTCATGCCGTTGAAAACAGCAGCACGCCCACGCTTTTTATTCATGGGGATGAGGATGCCATGATCTCTGTCCATATGACAAAAGAACTGTACCAGGCGGCAGCCTGTGAAAAGGAACTTTTGATTGTGGAGGAGGCGGGGCATGCACAGTCCCAGGATAAAGATCCTGTTACATATTATAATACGATTCGTATATTTTTGTCCAAAACCCTTGCCAAAACTGAATAATTATGGTAAAATACCAACTCGTGATATATTAAATTTATCCTTGCTTCCTGCAAAGACAGGAGGCCAAAAGACCAAAAGGAGGTACGAGGCATGAACAAATATGAATTAGCACTTGTTGTTAATGCGAAGATCGAGGATGAAGCTAGAGCCGAAGTTGTAGAAAAAGCCAAAGAATATATAACACGTTTTGGCGGCACCATAACAGAAGTTGAGGAATGGGGTAAGAAAAGATTAGCTTACGAGATTCAGAAAATGAGAGAAGGCTTTTATTATTTCATCAAATTCGATGCAGATGCAGATTGTCCGGCAGAAGTTGAAAAACGTGTACGCATTCTGGATAATGTGCTCCGTTTCTTATGCGTTAGACAGGAAGAGGCATAAAAGAAAGAGGAGATTAAATGAATAAAGTCATACTAATGGGTAGATTAACCAGAGATCCTGAAGTTCGCTATTCACAGGGTGAGCAGGCTACAGCAGTTGCAAGATATACTCTGGCAGTAGATAGAAGATTTAAACGTGATGGAGACCAGCAGACCGCAGATTTTATCAATTGTGTGGCATTTGGAAAAAGCGGCGAGTTTGCGGAGAAATATTTCCATAAGGGAACGAAACTGGTGGTAACAGGAAGAATTCAGACTGGAAGTTATACCAACCAGGAAGGTCGTAAAGTATACACTACCGATGTGGTTGTGGAGGAACAGGAATTTGCAGAGAGCAAGGCTGCAAGCGACCAGTCAGGCGCATATCAGCCTGCGGCAAGACCGGAGCCCAGTGCAGCGGCAGGGGATGGGTTTATGAATATTCCTGATGGTATTGACGAGGAATTACCCTTTAATTAGAACAGGAGGTAAAGAAAATGGCTTACAATAAATCCGAAAAAGGCGATTCTCCAATGAAGAGAAGAGGCGGCGTTCGCAGAAGAAAGAAAGTATGCGTATTCTGCGGAAAAGATAATGTCATTGATTATAAAGATACCAATAAATTGAAGAGATATATCTCTGAGAGAGGCAAGATCCTTCCCAGAAGAATTACTGGTAACTGTGCAAAGCATCAGAGGGCATTGACAGTTGCCATCAAGAGAGCAAGACATGTGGCTTTAATGCCGTATGTTACAGACTAAATCAAAGGGAAGCAGGTGTAGCTAAAATAGCTACGCCTGTTTTTAATTTGACCTCTTTTATCCATCAAAACTTCCAGTATCTTAGGATTGAAAGTGTTTGTGTGTGTGTGTTATAATAAGTTCGATATTCAAGGCTTGTTCTCGCAAGCAGGTTTGTAAAAGCTGTAAAATAACACATATGCCATGATAAATACGGCGATGACGTGTGAAATTTAGAATTTAGAGATGGGCAGGGAAGGTCAGATGAAGTACCATCGTTTAAAATATCGTTTATGTATGCAGCACAGTTTTGACGGCAGGATTGAAAACAAACACCACCACTTGATTGAGATTGAAATTGTGGCGAGGCATATCTCAGAGGATTTTATGGAGTTTGCCAGTATGGATTCCATTTTGGAAGAGGTGTTTGGTCCTTATCAATATCAGTATTTGAATGAATTCCCAGAATTTGAAGGGGATACAAGGATTGAGCATTTGGGCGAAGTGTTTTATTTAAAGGTGAAGGAAGCGTTAGGGAAAAAACAATGGAGGTTTGCGCGTTTTGAGATTCGTGAGACGCCTTTACGCACTTATGCGATTGTAGAAGAGACATTTTAAAAATGAACAAGGAGTTAAAACTGTGCTACGCTTTGTTCTTAAAAGCAATTGCAAAACTACTAAATTATGTAATTTATAAAATTACTGAGTTCCGCAATTACCTATTCATTCTCTTATAGAAAATTCCTCCAAATTTCCTAATAAGAGAAAAGCCCTTCGGGCAGAGTGCGCACGCGCACAAGGTGGAACGATTACTGCGCAACTGTGCGCGGCGCGGAACAAAAGATGCGTTAGCAAAAGAAGTTTTTCGCGTGAGTGCGTGAAACGCCCTTTTGTTCTCAATTTTTAAGGAGGATTTTATGAAAGTAAAAAGGATATTCAGAGGAAGTATTGCCGGATTGGTGTCAATGTCACTGTTGTTGGCGGGGATGCCTGTCTTGGCAGAAGAAGCTGATAATGGCAGGCAGGTGGAAGCAGAGGGGGAGACGCCGATTTCTGCCGGAGAGGAACAAATACCACAGGAACCGAAAGTACAGGAGGAAACGCCCGCTCCTGCTGAAGTAGGGGAGACACAACCACAGGCTCCTTCAGACGGAGATAATCAACCCCCGAGGGAGGATTTAGAAGCAGAAGGAAATCAAGAAGGGAATCCAGAAGGAAAAAATCCTTCACAAGACAAAATAGATACGGAACCAGAAACCCATCCAGGGACAGAAGAATCTGGAAAGAGACCAGGAGAGGAAAAGGGTACGGAGGAAGGCGCAGAAGAACCTGGGAAAGAACAAGACACTGGGAAAGATACAGAAGAAGGACCCGGGAAAGAACAGGACACTGGGAAAGGTACAGAAGAAGGAACAGGGAAGGAACAAGACACTGGGAAAGGTACAGAAGAAGGACCCGGGAAAGAACAGGACGCTGGGAAAAGTACAGAAGAAGGAACAGGGAAGGAACAGGACACTGGGAAAGGTACAGAAGAAAAAAATGGAGAAAAAGATACAGAAGAAGTGATACAAGATATTCCTCAACTATTTTCTTTACATAACCTGCCAACAGTGAATGGCAATATTGTGATTGACGGTGATTTATCTGACTGGGAAGAGGTTACAGCACGCAGTTCCAATGTCGCCAATGTAGAATCGTGGAAAGCGGCATTTTCCCAGGATGGGAATACACTGTATTTCTGTTATACAGGAAGCGCAGGAACAGAGTGGGATTATACCTTTGCCGGGAACGGCACAAGTATTCGTTTTGCTTTTTCTGATGGTATTACAGGAGAAGATCAGTCCCTTTGTGTCAGTGCCGGCAGCGGCGGTGCGGTTGTGAAAAATGCGTTTTGGGGGGATGTCCCTGGAGGCGCAGCGGCAGTGACAAACAGTGCAAATGGGAATAATGCAGGACCATATACCGTTGAGTTTTCCGTGCCGGCAAGCTTTTTCCACAGCTTGGATTTTACGCTTTCTTTTGGGGATGTATCAATAAATTCTGGGGAAATTGAACAAATTAATGGTGTGGATATTGCAATTGATGTACCTGCCGTATATACCAGTATTACCATTGACGGAGATTATTCTGACTGGGCAGCCGTGGGAAAGGCGGACGTATCCTGTCCAAACGACCAACATCCAGGATGTCTTTCGCTTGCAGCGGCAGTGTATGATGGAGATTGGTTTTATATCTATATGAAAGATGGAGAGGGAAGCAACGCCTCTGGCGCTGGCTCCCATTCCAATGGAAAATTTGCGATTGTTTCTGATTTGGGTTATGAGACAGATATCCAGTTGTCCACAGCGCCTGCTGTCAGCGGTGTAAACGGCGCCCAAGTTTCCTATGTGGGCAGCGAATGGGAGATTGCAATTCCAAAAGACCAATTGCCAAAATATAAGGAAAGCCTTTCTTTTGGTTTTTATTTAGGGGATGCGATTGTCAGTGATATTGTAAATTTAAAGCCGGACAGCGGAAATAATCTGGAAAATCTATTTGATGGAATTGTGTATGATGGGGCATATGAGGATTGGGAAGATTATGGACATTCCACAATCCAATATGCGACGCCGGGTTCCCAGGAATCACAAGTGGATGCAAAAGGAGCGCTGTATTCAAGCGGTGATAAATTGTATGGTCATGTAGTTACCACGATGCCTCAGCATTTGCAGGAGGCAGGCGGTGAATTTACCTCTGCTGTTACCATTGCCTTTAATCAGTCCGCAGAGAATTTGCAGAATGGCAGCTATGATTATAAGATGGCGTTTTATCCCAGGTATGTGACGGTGGATGGGGATGGAACAATTAACTGGAATCCCCAGCTTAGCGGTTTTGCGGATGGTACCTATGAGTTTTATATTGCTTCCACGGATGCTTGGGGTACCTCTGCAAATGTCAATGACCTGAATGATATGGACCAAATGTATGGAAAGATGATTATGACCATTGGCAAAGATGGAAAGGATGAGATGGAGTATTATCTGGAACTTCCAATGATCGCAAAAAAACTCGGTGTGGATGAGACAGATTTAAAGGAGATTGCAGCACAATATGGAAGGATTGGCCAGCAATGGATTTATACAGCAGGTACTTCCACAGGACCAGTTGCCGGTGTGGTACTCAGCATTGTTTCAGCAGGCGCCGTATTATGGTATAAGAAAAAAAATCTGCATGAAATATTGTTTGGGGCTGCAAAATAGAAAAAGTTGTCCACATACGGCGGATATTTCTGGCAAATATATTATTAAAACGGAAAATAATAGGAGGAGTGGGCATTGAAAGACAGCAAAAAATCATACTATTTGATTTTCATAATGCCCATTCTTTATGCATTTATGGCATATGGAGTGGCAAGGCTTGTGGCAAACAGCGGAATTTATCCAAGCGGGGTTGATACGCTGTGCCATCTTTATAAAGGAGATGTGCTCTACCAGGCTGTCTGCGATGGGGATTTTTGGCCGATTTTTGACCCGCTTTGGTATAACGGTGTGGAAATGCTGCGTTATTGGGCGCCTCTGCCAGTGTATATTTTAGCGGCATGTCAATTTTTTGGGGGTGGCAATCCCATGGGCGGTTTTCTTGTCTATGTGATGTTTATCTGTTTTGTAGGGGGAATGGTATGGCTTTTTGTTGGTTTTAAAGTCAAACGCCCATATTTTGGGGCTTTTTTGGGGTCCCTGTGGTTTTTTATGCCCAATAACCTGACTGCACTGTTTCACGAGGGCAATTTGCCCCGCTCGATTTGTGTGGTAATCCTGCCTTTGTTAATGTATTGGGTCTATGACTATCTGCAGGAACAGCATTGGTATACACTGCCAAAGATTTCTCTGTGTTTTGCTTTGACAGCCCTGTGCCATTCTGGGTATGCAGGAATGATTTTGATTGCTTTTTTGGTGTATTTCCTGATTGATTCTGTGGTATACAGGGAGTGGCATAGGGGATTGCATGCCTTGTTTGCATTGGTTTTGGGATATATGCTGATTGGTGTCTGGCTGGTCCCCTCTTTGATTGGAGGCATTACTTCTACAGACAGTTCTGAAATTATGGCAGGATTTTTCCAGAGTATGTTCTTGTCCATCAATCCATTCTCACGGATTTTAAACGGATGCGCAGATTTTTATTTTGGATTGGCGGCATTCTTGCTGGCAGTATTCGGCGTCTTATTAAGTAAGAAAAAATCTATGCCAGGTTTTTGGACTGGAATCATTATTTTATTCTGTACGTCTAATACACTGTACCTTCTCTTAGAAAAGCTGCCAGGCGGACAGTTTTTGTGGATGCTTCGTTTTATATCCATTGCTTTGTGCATGATTTTGTTTAGTTTTCTAATTTGGAACACTTTAAAGAGAGGCTGGGTTGTGTTTTTTGCAGTATTGCTGCTTTTGGATGCGCTGCCGTCCCTGCCTTTGGTTTTGGGAAATCAATCGGGAAAGACGCCAGAGGAGATAATGGCAGCTTATTCGGACTGGACGCTGATTGGAAAGGCAAAGGAGATGACACAGCAGCGTCTTGCCTTGGTGGACGAGAGCGCCCTGGATGCAATGAGCGCATATCTGATTACTGGGTACCAAGAACCTGTTGCCACAACTTACGGCGCGGCATGGCAGTCATGTACAACGGCAACAAATTTTAAGCAGATTGACCGTTCTTTGGAAGAGGGAAATTACCTGTATCTGTTTGACCGGTGCCTGGAAATGGGGAATGATACCGTGGTAATTCGTTTAAAGGTTGTGGAAGATTTAATGGAATCGCCTGTGGAAATGATGGATGATGCCGCCTCCAAGGTAGGTTATCGGCTTGTGGATTACAATGAAGGTTATCGTTTCTATAAATTAGATGTAGATGGAAATTGGGGGACTGTGTCAAAATACCGTGCTTTAGGGATTGGCACAGCGGCTCCGGCAATTTCCCGCCAGTTTCCCATCGTTGAGGAGACAGATACAACGAATTTAAATGATTTTGAGTTTGAGGAATTGTATCAGTATGACCTGATTTACCTTGCAGGATTTACCTATGATGATAAAACCAAAGCAGAGAAGTTAATTACAGATTTAAGTGAGGCTGGTGTCCATATTGTGATAGCGGCAGATGGGATACCAGATGACAGGGGCAGCCAGAACCAGAGTTTTCTTGGCGTTATCTGTAATGCAGTCTCTTTTTCCCAGGGTTTTCCGAACTTAAATACTATAGATGGCGTGCTGGACACAGATTTATTTCCAGACGGGTATCGGGAATGGGAAACGGTTTATGTAGATGGTCTGGATCAGGTTTGGGGAACTGTGGATGATGTGGACTGGGATCTGCCTTTTTATGGAACTGTAAAAAATGACGATATCGTTGTAATTGGGCTGAATCTCACCTACTATTACAGCCTGGCAAGGGACAAAGGAGTTGGCGCCTTGCTCAGCCGTGCCATGAACCTAAGTTCAAAGGAACTTCCACAACGTGAGATTATACCTTATAAAATCCAATATTCTCCAGACGATATCACCATTGATATTGACAGGGATGATGTAAATACCAGTCTTGCATATCACGATAGTTTTGCTGCTGACCAGGAAATCTATTCACAAAACCATCTGACTTATGTAAAATCAGGCAGGACGGTCATTTCACTGACTTATCCCTATTTGAAACAGGGAATTTTGGTCAGTGCAGCGGCAGCGCTTCTTATGATAGGATATGCCTGGCATATGCGGCGTCTGCAAAGTCCAGGAAAAAAAGGGGAGTGAGGAAATGATAAAGTATATCATAGGAATCATAGGACTGTTGATATGGCTGTTTCTTTTGCGTGTACTGGATAAGGGTAAACTGAACTTCTGGCATTTCCTGATTGGGAGCGCAGGCGTGTTTATTTTAATGCTGGTCTTTTTGGAGCCGATTTTGACGCAGCCTTTGGCGCGGATTGTAGCGCTGCTGGCAAGCCTTCCTGGAAAGATTGCCGGGATTTACAGCGCCCATTTTAAATATGGGGTTATTTTTGTAGAATCGTCCGTTGGCGCAATTTCCTTAAAAATAGATTTTGAATGTTCTGGAATTATAGAGATTATTGCATATGTATCCCTTTTGACCTTTTATCGGGTCTATACGGTTTATGAAAGGTTTTGTGTGGGAGTATTGGGTGTAATGGCAATGGTGCTTGCAAATGCACTCCGCATTACAATTATTTGCCTGATGATCTATTTTGGAGGGATTGATACGTATTATATCGCACATACATTTGTAGGGCGCCTGGTTTTTTATGCCTTGTCTGTCGTGATATATTTTTATGTATTTACCAAACCGCAGATTATAAAGCAGAAGGTGGGAAGTTTCCGATATGACAATCATTAATCAGTTTTTTAATTCTATCTTGTTCTGGGCGGCATGGATTATCATACCGTTGATTATGGAAATTATTCCATCTTTGGGAAGTTATCTTATTCTGCTCAAAAAGAAGATGTTTCCAAAACACTTTGGGGATCCTGTCTTCTGGCCGGAAATTACGCTCATTATCCCAGTGTATAATTCAGAGGATTCCTTGGAGGAATGTATTCGTTCCATCAATGACAGTGATTATCCAAATGATAAAATGCGTATTTTTTTGGTAAACAACCAGGGAAAAGATGATTCTTTTTCGGTTTATACAAAATGCCAGGAGCTGTATCCAGATTTGTTGATGCAGTGGCTCAATGCAAAACAGGGAAAATCCCGTGCATTAAATCTTGCTTTGTTTAATGCGGATGGAAAATATATTATCCATGTGGACAGCGACGGGCAGTTTGAGCCCCATGCAATCAGCAATATGGTGCGCAAATTTGAGGCATGTCCCGAGGTGGACTGTATGACAGGCGCAATCCTTACCATGCCGGAAATGATTGAGGAATATAAGGGGATTTTATCTCGCTTGCTACGGAAGATGGAATTTATGGAATATGCACAGGCATTTTTGGCAGGGCGCAATTATGCATCTGAGACAAACTCTATTTATACCCTTTCTGGTGCATTTTCTGCGTTCCGTAAATCAGCAGTGCTGAAATCACAGCTTTATAATACAGATACAATTTGTGAGGACACAAATATCACATTTCAAATGCGCTATCTGCAGCATATCAAGGTGCATATTTGTGAAAATGCTATATTCTGCGTGGATCCCATTGAAGGGGTCAACAAGCTTTATACCCAAAGGCAGCGCTGGCAGAGAGGGAGCCTGGAGGTGTCCCATCAATTTTTGGAGAAAGACTTAAGGGTACGCAAGATGTTTACCAATGTGATGGTGCGGACATTGATGTATGACCATACTTTCGCGTTTCCCCGCTTGATCTGGTATTTGGCGCTGTTTTGCCTCATGTGTATGAATTATTCTGCAAAAGTAATACTGGTTTCTACGGGAATGATTTTTTTATTGTATATCATCAGCGGGTACTTGTATTATTTTTCTACCGTGGGGTATCTGGATGAATTTCAAGAGTTAAAGAAATACTATCGGAAACACTGGTATGTAGTTCCTTTTCTCCCTTTTTTTAATTTTATGATTTTCTTTATTCGATTTGCAGGTGTAATCAACAGTATCAATACAGACAGTGCATGGAAGACGCGCACGTTGACAGACGAACGGAATGATTTTCAAAAAGAATTGAAAAAAGAGGCGCAAAAACCTATGAGCTTGTTGCAGAAAGCGCGTAAAGCGGTAAATTACGAGTAGGTGGATTGGTTTATGAAGCATAGAATAAATTTTTTTATGGTAACAGCATTTGTTGTATTTTTTGCCATAGCGGCTGATGTGTTTATCATTTATCAGCTTGCCTGTTATGAAACTAGGTTTTTGGAAATTTATGGAGCGGAACAGGATGGATATGTGAAGATTATTTTAGAGCAGATTAATCGTCTGGAAGACCGTGCCACAGAGGAGGATATCACAGAGATTATCAGTTCCCTGGATGCAACAGCAAGCAGATATTGGACGCTCAGCAAAGGGGATTCTATTTTGTTTGTCAAGAGCGTTACAGAGACGAACCGTTACAAGGGATTTACTGACGGCACATATTTTGCCACGCAGACAGCTTCAGAGTTTCTAAACAGCCTGGGTGTAAATAAAGTGGGACATAAAATTATCTATCTTGACAAAGACCGTTTTATTGCGTCTGGAATGATTTTTAAGTGGAAGAAAGAACAGTACCGGATTTGCCTGCTGACCTATGACCGGGTAATTTTAGAAGATAATATTTTGCTGGAGTGTAAAAATACAATTATTATCATTCTTTCTATTGTGTTGGCCGTTTTGATTATCCTCAGTATGGTAATGTCCCGTAAAATCAGCAGGCAGGGCAGGTATATAGATAAGCAGCAGGAACATGTTATCTGGCAGAACAAGCAGATGCAGTTGCTGGATGAACAATTGAAACGTGAATTTACATTCAGCGCCAGCAGGCATGTATTTAAAAATACCGTATTGGACGAGTTTTTGGAGACGTTGGATAAGAAAAATGTACATCCCCTGCATTTTGCGGTATTTGAGACAGAAACCACAGAGGCGCGCGATGAGTTCTTTAACCATATGCAGGTTTTACTTGACAATCGCGTGCTGCGTTTTTCCATGGATGAACGCTTGGTGGTATTAATATTCGCAACATATGAAAAAGAAGTCAGCAAGAGAATTATTGAATCTCTGGAGAATTGGAACGTACATGGTCTTGCCGACCTGTACTGTGAAGACAATATGAATAGTTATAAAGAACAGTTCCATAAATTTTGGAAGGCGGTGACAGGCAAGTGAGAAAAGAAAAGCTGTACCGGGAGTATCGTTTAAAATCTTATTTGAATATGAACCACTATATTATTATTGACGGAAGGCAAGGGCAGACCCATCCCCACACCTGGGAGTTTGTCACAACCATTGTCGTGGATGGAAATGAGTTCATAGAATTTCGTACCTTTGAGACTTTGATTGAGGAGTTTTTGGAGAAATATCAAAACCAGATTTTAAATACGATTGAGCCTTTTGACATTATCGTACCAACCATTGAAAATGTAACAGATTATTTTAGTGATGAGCTGCAGAAACTTCTGCGGAAACAGGGAGGAGAATTAGTTTCCATGGAGGGCAGTGAGACACCCACAAGGGGTTATATTGTCAGTCATAAAAATGAACCAGAATTTATTGAACGGATAGGAAAAATGCAGAAAAAGCGAATCTCCGGCGTGGTTGAGTATGTGGTCGACCAGATTTTAAGTGAAAAAGATGAAACATGGTAGGGAGGGAAGGCTGTAATGGTTGGACAGGTGGCGCTTATCATTCCTGTACTGAATCCAGAACCGATATTGGTAGAGTATATCCAAAATTGTGTGAGGCATGGTTTTACACATATTGTTGTGGTTGATGACGGCAGTGAAACAGCATACAGAGATATTTTTACAAGGTTGTCTGCTTATGATGAAGTGACAGTGCTTTCTCACAGGCAAAATCAAGGAAAAGGGCGTGCATTGAAAACCGCCTTTTCTTTTTGTATGGAACGGGCGAAGCAGTGGCGGCTGATTGGGGTGATTACCGTGGATTCAGATGGGCAGCATGGGATTGAAGACGTCTGCCATATGGCAAAGGAAATGGATGGGAACAGCCTTCTACTTGGATGCCGGGATTTGATGGGAGAAAATGTTCCACCCAAAAGCCGCTTTGGCAACCAGTTGACATGCCGTGTATTTCGGTTGTTATATGGCAAGTGGATATCAGACACCCAGACTGGGCTGCGCGGCGTTCCGCTGAAACACTTGGAATTGTTTCTTAAGGTAAACGGAGAACGTTATGAATATGAGACAGAAATGTTGATTACAGCCGTGAAAAATGACATTGCCATAAAAGAACTGCCGATAGAAACAATTTATATTGAAAATAATGCTGGCACACATTTCCGTCCAGTCTTAGATTCCGTAAAAATATATGCAGTAATGTTCGAAACGTTCCTGCTCTATACGTTGTTTTCTCTCAGTTCTTCCGCATTAGATTTATTCAGTTTCTTTTTGCTGAATCGTTTTTTATTTGCCCGCATCGCCCAGACAGAACGAATTTTTCTTGCTACGGTATTTGCACGTATCCTTTCCTCTGTTTATAATTTTGTCATGAATCGTTCCATTGTTTTTGATGTCAATGGAAAGATCGGGAGCCATGTTGTAAAATATTATGCTCTTGTACTTGTTCAGATGCTTGCCTCGGCAGGAATCGTCGCACTATTTGCAAATGTAATTCTGTTTACAGAAACAATTGTGAAAATATTTGTGGATATTTGCCTATTTTTTATAAGTTTTCAGATTCAAAAGCGTTGGATTTTTAAAAGGGATGAGAAAACTATATTGTAACACTTCTGTAATATATGGTATACTGTAACCGTGAGCCATGAGCCGTGCCAAAGGCGCTAAAAAGCAAATCGTGTCATGTTTGCATGTAATCGATTGCTTTTTTGATGTCTTTGATAGGGCGGTGCTCCGAAACCGAGATGCAGCGAAGCGGAATCGAGGTGTGCACGACCAGGGAAATAGGGCGGAGCCGGAGAGAAACCAAGATATTTGCGATTAGTGAGAACAGAAGGTAGGAAAATAGATGAAAAAGAGAATTCAATTCAAAGGACAGTTAAAGAACTACATGTACTGGCCGTTGATGCTTACGGTATTAATTGTACTGATGAATGTGCCTTTGTATTATTTTGATAGGAAATCAGGGATCTGTGTATCTGTTTTTGCGGCTTTTTATTTTGTGATTGTTCTTGCCATATATATGATGAATCGGTCTGTGATTCGCAATGAAGTAATCAGTTTTGCTACCCAATATGGCACAGTGCAGAAGAAACTATTGGATGAATTCGAAATACCTTATGCGCTTTTAGATTATAATAGTAAGATTTTATGGATGAATGAAGCCTTTGCGAAAATCACAGAGAAGGACAAACAGTATCATAAGTCTATTACGACAATCTTTCCCACGATTACCCGCGAACTCTTAGAGAAAGAGGAAGAGGGAAACAGTATACAGGTGGAATGGAAAGAGCGTTTTTATAGGGCAAGCGTAGGGAAACTTTATTTTGATGATGAGAGCACAGAGGGCGGCATGATAGAATTGGAAACCAAAGATCAGTACCTTATGACCCTCTATCTGTTTGATGAGACAAAGCTGCACCATTATATTCAGGAAAATAAAGAACAGCAGCTTGTATCAGCGCTGGTATACATTGACAATTATGAGGAAGCGCTGGAGAGTATTGAAGAGGTGAAGCGCTCCCTGCTGGTGGCTTTGGTAGACCGTAAGGTAAGCAAGTACTTTTCTGAGCGGGACAGTATTATTAAAAAAATTGAAAAAGATAAGTATTTCGTGGTATTTAAACGGAAATATTTGGATGAATTGATTAAGGACAAGTTTAGTATTCTGGAAGAGGTTAAGACCATTAAAGTAGGGAATGAGATGGCAGTGACGCTGAGTATCGGCGTAGGGATCAGCAGCGCCAATTACATCCAGAAATACGATTATTCCCATATGGCGATTGATCTTGCCCTAGGAAGGGGCGGCGACCAGGTAGTGGTAAAAGAAGGAGAGAAAATCTCTTATTTTGGAGGGAAATCCAGACAGGTGGAAAAAATGACCCGTGTCAAAGCGAGGGTGAAAGCACATGCCCTTCGGGAAATCTTACTCAGCCGGGAACAAGTTTTTATTATGGGGCATAGTATCAGCGATATGGATTCGTTTGGCGCGGCAATTGGAATATACTGCGCTACACGGGTGATGGGGAAGAAAGCTTATATTATATTAAATGAAGTGACGTCTTCCCTGCGTCCCATGAAGGAATGTTTTTCTGAGGAGAAGGGTTATCCGGCGGATATGTTTATCCGCAGTGAGAAAGCCTTGGAGTTGGTGGATTACCGCAGCGTGCTGGTTGTAGTAGATACCAACCGTCCCAATTATACGGAATGTCCGGAACTGCTGGGACGCAGTAAAACCATTGTAGTATTTGACCATCACAGGCAGGGCAGTGAAGTGATTGAGAATGCGGTCCTTTCCTATATAGAGGCTTATGCATCATCTACCTGTGAAATGGTGGCGGAAGTCCTGCAGTATTTTGATGAAAATATTCATTTGAAACCCAATGAGGCAGACAGTATTTATGCAGGTATCTTAATTGATACCAATAACTTTATGACAAAAACAGGCGTAAGGACTTTTGAAGCAGCAGCTTACCTGCGCCGATGCGGCGCAGAGGTAACGAGGGTGCGCAAACTGCTGCGGGATGATATGGCAGCTTATAAGGCACGGGCGGAGGCAGTCCGTTATGCAGAGGTGTATCAAGGGGCATTTGCAATTTCCATCTGTCCTGCTGACCCTCGTGTGGAGAGCCCTACAATTGCTGGGGCACAGGCTGCAAATGAACTGCTCAATATTGTTGGGATTAAGGCATCTTTTGTACTGACTGAGTACAATGAAAAAATATATATCAGTTCCCGTTCGATTGATGAGATCAATGTGCAGTTAATTATGGAACGGATGGGCGGAGGCGGCCATTTAAATGTGGCAGGCGCCCAACTGAAAGACTGTACCGTATGGGAGGCTAAGAAAAGAATCCAGGAAACCTTGGATCAAATGCTGGAGGAAGGAGACATAGAAGTATGAAAGTAATTTTGTTGGAAGATGTGAAAACATTAGGGAAAAAAGGAGAGGTTGTAACCGTCAGCGACGGTTACGCAAGAAATATGATTTTGCCCAAGAAGTTGGGCGTGGAAGCTACCGCAAAAAATATGAATGATCTCAAATTACAGAATCAACATGCTGAAAAAGTGGCAAAAGAAAGTTTAGAGGCAGCGAAAGCACTCGCTGAAAAGATTGGGACAAAGGAAGTGACAGTCAAGTTAAAGACAGGGGAAGGGGGAAGGACGTTTGGCTCTGTTTCCTCCAAAGAGATTGCAATTGCTGCAAAAGACCAGATTGAACTGGAACTGGACAAAAAGAAGATACAGCTTCCAGAAGGAGGCTTAAAGACATTGGGCGTCCATGAAGTTACAATCAAACTGCATCCCAAGGTTACAGGGAAATTAAAGGTAAAAATAGCCGAGGAGTAGGAGTCTGATATGGAGGAGGCGCTGATTAAGAGGATTATGCCGAACAACCTGGAGGCAGAACAGTCCGTGATTGGTTCTATGATTATGGACAGGGAAGCGATTATTATTGCTTCAGAAACCTTACAACGGGAAGATTTTTATCATCAGCAGTACGGAGTGCTGTTTGAGACGATGGTAGAACTTTATAATGAAGAACAACCGGTGGATGTGATTACCCTGCAGAATCGTCTGCGGGAGAAGGACGTTCCAGCGGAGGTGAGCAGCCTGGAATTTGTAGGGGAACTGGTCACGTCAGTCCCTACCTCAGCGAATATCAAATACTATTCCAATATAGTGAAGGAAAAGTCCACATTGCGCAGGCTGATCAAGGTCAATGAAGAGATTGCCAATCGTTGTTACTTAGGCAGGGACAGCTTAGAGGATATCATGGCTGATACGGAGAAGCAGATTTTTCATTTGCTTCAAAATAAAAGCGATGGTGACTATATCCCCATCAAACAGGTGGTGATCAGTGCACTGGAAAAAATTGAGCTTGCATCTAGGATCAAAGGAAATGTCACTGGAATTGCCACTGGCTTTGTGGATTTGGATTACCGAATGTCTGGACTGCAGCCTTCCGACTTAATACTGGTAGCGGCGCGCCCATCCATGGGAAAAACGGCTTTTGTGCTGAATATTGCACAGTATGTTGCATTCCACAGCAATCTCGCCACTGCTATTTTCAGTTTGGAAATGTCCAAGGAACAATTGGTAAACCGTTTGTTTTCCTTGGAATCCAGAGTAGATGCGCAGTTATTGAGATCTGGGAACCTGGCAGATTCCGATTGGGAAAAATTGATTGAAGGTGCAGGCACCATTGGGCGTTCAAACTTAATTATTGATGATACGCCTGGGATTTCTATTTCTGAATTGCGTTCGAAATGCCGCAAATACAAGCTGGAACATGATTTAAAGCTGATTATTATTGACTATTTACAGTTGATGTCTGGTTCTGGCAAGTCAGATTCCAGGCAGCAGGAGATTTCTGATATCTCCCGTTCCCTGAAAGGGCTTGCCAGAGAATTAAATGTGCCAGTGGTTGCGCTTTCTCAGTTGAGCCGTCAAGTGGAGCAAAGACCTGACCATCGTCCAATGCTCTCTGACCTTCGTGAATCAGGCGCTATTGAGCAGGATGCGGATGTGGTGATGTTTATTTACCGGGATGATTATTACAATAAAGATACTACGGAAAAGAATATTGCAGAGATTATTATTGCCAAACAGAGGAATGGGCCAATTGGTACCGTAAATTTGGTGTGGCTGCCCCAGTACACCAAATTTGTAAGTATGGAAAAAAAGTAGTTGGGATTTGTTTTTTCAGCAGGGCTGAGCCGCACTCACGGCAAGAAAGCCGATAACATTTTTGGATGGAATCTTTTTGCATTTCTTTGTAGAAATGGACAGATATTTTTCAAAATAGAAAAATATCTGTTTTTTCTTGTCAATATTTCACGATGAAAAAAGATTGTAAGCTTAAGCATTAATCGGTAAAATAGAATTAGTAAAAAGGGACAGGCTGTAAAAGTCTGGCGAAGCGGTCCAAAGGACGGAGCGTGAATTCCCAAAAAGGAGGTAAAAATGTGGAAAATGTACGCTATATGATTTCGGATGCGGCAAATATTGTTAATGTTGAGTCTCATGTCCTGCGGTATTGGGAAGAAGAGTTAGAGCTTGCCATTCCCCGCAATGAGATGGGACACCGCTATTACACAGAAGAAAATATAGCGCAGTTCCAAAAGATAAAGGAATGGAAAGAACAGGGATACCAGTTAAAAGCCATTCGAATGATGATACATAATATTCCTGAACAGGAGGTTTGTTCCGTGGGTACAATGAATATAGGAGGGGCAGGAAGTATGAACGGTATGGTGAACCCAGGAGCTGCAAACAACATGGTCAGCCCAGGAGGGGCAAGCAATATGACCAGTGCAGGAGGACCAAGCAATATGGTAAATCCAGGAGGGGCAGGTAGTCTTGGGAACCCTGGGGCAGCGGCATCTACCACAACCATGATGCCTGGAAATGGGCAGGTCATACAAATGAAGCGGGAATATCCAAGAATGGATCAACAATATTCGAAGGAACATGGCAACCCTGTTTCCAACACCGTAAAACTGGAACAATTCCAGACGATGATGAAGAGCATTGTAAAGGAGGCGGTGGAGGAGAACAATCAGTCTCTGGGAAAGGAGGTAAGTGTCCAGGTTGGGGAAAAGGTCCTCAAGGAAATGAATTATTTGATGCGGGAGCAGGATGAAGCAGAGGAGGAACGGTTTCGAAAGCTGGATGCAGCAATCCGTACCTATCAGAAAGGAAGACGGTTCCGCAAAGAGAAAGTTGACAAAAAAGATAAAAATGCGGCAAAGGCGGCAAAAAAGGAGGGTAAGTTAAATCCGAACTTAACGGTTTAATCATAAAGCCTAATGGAAACTGCATTGGAATGTTATGGAAAAAATTTAGGGGAGGCAGTGGCTCGTATATGAGTCACTGCCTCCCCTTGTTGAGAACTGCCAATTTCCTGCCAGCCTTCTTCCATGTACAATATCAGAGATTAGCCCTGCTCGATTGCACCTGTAGGACAGGCGCCAGCACATGTTCCGCAGTCAATGCAGGTATCTGCAGCGATTTCATATTTTCCATCACCAGCGGAGATAGCGCCTACTGGACATTCTCCTTCACAGGTTCCACAGCTTACACAAGCGTCAGTAATTACGTATGCCATACTTATTTCCTCCTTATAAATTGAATGTTCATATAAGTTACCATTTTGGTAGCTTTGAACTATATTTTAATACAAACAGTCAATGATTACAAGTAAAATTTGATTTGAGAGGGTGCATTTGTTAAAATAATATGGGAATAAAAGGTAAGAAGAAAAAGAGCAATAGAATTTACAGATCTTTTTGCGAACGGCATGTTTATGCTGAAAAGTGCACAGAATGGAGGAAAATATGGAAATACGAAAACCCTATTACCACGTGGTACAGTACTATGAGACAGATGCAATGGGTGTGGTACATCACTCTAACTATATTCGATGGTTTGAAGAGGCAAGGCTTGATTATCTGGAACAGTCGGGTTTTCCTTATGGAGATATTGAAGAACGTGGGCTGCTGATTCCGGTTCTTGCTGCTTCCTGTGAATACCGTCTTGCCGTCCGTTTTGGGGAAAAGGTGCAGATTGAAACAGATATCTTAAAATTTAACGGCTTGAAATTTACAGTTGCCTATGAAATTTACGATGAAAAACATCAGCTACTCCACGCAAGAGGGAATACAGAGCATTGTTTCTTGAAACAGGATTTTAAGCCAGTATCCATAAAAAAACAGGCGCCGGACCTGTATGAGTATTTTATGCATAAAACATTGCATAATAGGTAAAATGGTATTATAATAAAGCTTATGCGTTGCTTAGTTATCAGCATGTGAAAGTGTAAGGAGGAATGTAAAATGGCACAGGTAACAAAGGAAACCATGATTGGCGAACTGCTTCAGATTGATGAAAATGTGGCTCCTATTCTTTTAGAGATTGGTATGCACTGTCTTGGCTGTCCGTCTTCTCAAATGGAGACAATTGCAGAAGCAGCAATGGTACATGGAATCGATCCAGATACATTGGTAAATAAAATTAATGATTTTCTGGCAAAATAATAACGAGACAAGGCGCAGCCAACAGGCGGTCTGCGAGGAATCAGAACAAAAGTGCGTTTCGCGCACCTCCGCGACCAACTTCTTTTTCAAACGCATCTTTTGTTCCGCGCCGCGCACAGTCACGAAGTGACACGTTCCACTTGTGCGCGTGCGCATTTTTATTTTCTCATATAGGAAATTCGGAGGAATTTCCTATATGATGAAACAGGACGAGGGTTAGCCCCCGTCCCTTTCTATTTGGTAAATGTAACTGCCTGCGAGTAAAGAGCAGGTGATCTTATATGTGATTCGTGAATAAGAATTCTCATCCTATCTCAAAATGAAATTAATCGAATGAATCAATTCCCTCCTTTCCTTGTTTCATGTCACATGAAATAAATTTTGTGATATATTATTTTAGAAGTACGATAGACCAGAAGTAAGATGGCGCCTACTTCTGAGTTTCGCCAGCAATAAGCCAAACAGACGCGTTCTGCGAATAATTGGCAAATGCCGCGAAAGTCAGCAACTTTGTGCGTGTTATGCTCAGTTGCCGATGGGGAAAACGCCGGTTTTTTAGGATACAGGTCTATCGGAGGATTTCCTGAATCTTTTTTCTTTTCCCAAGTATGGAATTTTGAAATTTCCTAACTGCCAGCACAGCAATTTTTTATTATATATAATGTTGGTGGGAAATCCGTCCGAAATAAACTCTAGATACAACTTACTATTTGTTTTACTTTATAAAGAAAGCTGTCTTTTCAACAGTACTCAGAGTAGAGAACTTTTGAATTAGAGGGGACACTGCCAGCGGATTTGCCGCTGTAAATAAGATCTTTTTCGAGGTGCCGCTGTCTCATGTAGGAAACAGCAAAGAATGGCTTTTGGCGGGTTAATATTTTCTTATGGGTTAAATTGATCAGATTTTCATATACTATTAGCTGTCAGAAGTGAAAAATAATGAATTATGACAGAGTGTTGTAAACCGGAGAATTCTGCCACGTTTTCCCGATTCTGCAAAAAATGTTTTAATTTGACAGGCTTACTGTCATCAAATGGGTTACTTTTCAAGAATAAAAGTGATATAATAGAGAATAAGAAAAGTTATTGCAGAACAAATGATTTGTAGGTTTGGCTCCTTTCTGCCTGAGCCAGACTGGCATCTCTGGAATATTTATATCATACAAATATTTCCATTGCAATAATTTTTTTGAAATGTTTAGAAATTTCATGGTTTTTTTAGAAAATCTCAATGACTACGACTTGACGTAGCATGAGAAGATGTAATATACTTTGAGTACTTAAATAGATATTTTTTTCCTGATTGCAGAAGTGATGAAGAAGGAAGTGATGATATGAAAATTGAAAAGGTAAATGAAAACCAGATTCGCTGTACACTTACCAGGGAAGATTTGGCAGATCGTCAGATCAAGCTGAGTGAGCTGGCGTATGGCACAGAGAAGGCAAAAATGCTTTTTCGGGATATGATGCAGCAGGCAGCATATGAGTGTGGATTTGAGGCAGAGGACATACCGTTGATGATTGAGGCAATCCCATTATCTTCGGATACAATTATATTGATTATAACGAAGGTGGAATATCCTGAAGAGTTGGATACACGTTTTTCACAGTTTGCTCCAGGGGATCCAGAAGATGATTCCAGGGATGAGTTGGCTGCAGAAGATGGAGAACGAGTCTTTGAGGCTACTGGAGCAGACGATATTTTAGATCTGTTCCGCAAGATCCAAGAGGAGAACAAGAAAAGCGAAACCACTCAGAAAGAGCAGGGTTTTATCCCCTTAGAAAAGGCAATCCGCCAGGAGAAAGTTAAGGATAAAGAGACTGTCTTGGTGGATATTACAAAGCTCTTTGTTTTTGATGAATTGGATGAGGTCAATCGACTGGCGCGGGTGTTAAGAGGCTTTTACAATGGATGTAATGTATTGTATAAGAACAAGCTGAACCGCAAATATTACTTGGTAATCAGCAAGAGCCAGCATACACCAGAGGAATTTAATAAGGTATGTAACATTTTAGCAGAATATGCACATCAGGAAAAATACTCTTCTGCAATCAGGGCATATTTTGATGAGCATTATGATGTGATTTTGAAAAAGGATGCATTACAGATACTGAGCAGAATTTAAATAGGGTTGTTGTAAAATAGCATTCAAGAACAGTGTTTGATCTGATTTTGGCGTGAAGAAATCAAGTTTCAGTGATGTGGAAAGTATAGTGTACAAAATCGGTCTTTGGATGAAATATGCAAATGCCAAAAGGATCTGTTGCGGTAGCAGCAGATCCTTTTCGTGCGTGAATCATTGTATCTGAGGTTTTTTACAACACCCTTTTTACAGATATACATAGGAGGATATCATGTCGGAGACACTAAAACAGAGAAAAAGTCGGCAAAAACGCCCCAAAACCAGCCGAACGCCAATTCTTGCAGTTCTGGCATTTACCGGAATTGTGTGTTTGCTTGCCTTGGGAAGTGCAGCAATAAAAAAGTATTCCCCATCTAAGGAGCGGATAGACTTAGACAGTTATTACCACCTTCAGGCTGAAGATGATATGGCATTAATTCTTGATCACAAAATTTTAGAGGAGACGGCAAAGTATTGGGATGGCTGTGTGTATTTGGATTACCAGACGGTAAGGCAGCATTTGAATCAACGTTTTTACTGGGATTCCAATGAAAATATTCTTCGTTATACAACAGATTCGGATGTTATTTCTGTAAATGTGGGGGAGAACACCTATCAAGTAGGAAAAAAGAATAAAAATGAGGATTTTGTGATTGTAAAGGCGGACGGGGAAGCGGTGTATCTCGCTTTGGAATTTGTCCAAAAATACACAAATCTGGATTTTGTGCTGCATGAAAATCCTAACCGTGTACAGATCACAGCATCTTGGGGAGAAGTCCCGAAAGCGGTGTTGAAAAAAAATACACAGATCCGTGTGAAAGGCGGAATCAAAAGCCCGATTGTGGCAGATGTAAAAAAAAGCAACAGTGTTACTGTGTTGGACAAAGGGGAAAATTGGAGCAGAGTATGTACGGAAGATGGTATGGTGGGTTATCTAAAAAATAAAAGGCTGGGGGCAGAGAAGATGGAAACTTTGAGCCGGAATTTTGAGGAGCCAGAATTTGAACATTTGCTTAAAGAGGATACTGTCAGCCTTGGCTGGCACCAAGTGACAAGCCCAGAGGCAAATGAGAGGATTGACGAAGTCCTACAGTCTACCAAAGGGTTAAATGTGATATCTCCTACTTGGTTTTATTTAAATGACAATGAAGGAAATATTTTTTCCTTGGCGAGCAGGGAGTATGTAAAATACTGTCACAAACATAAAGTGGATGTGTGGGCGCTGGTGAGTAATCTGGAAAATCTGGAAGTGGACACAACCCATGTTCTGACACATACCTCTACCAGAGATTATCTTACAAACCAGATTATTGCGGCGGCAATCGAATATAATCTGGATGGAATCAATTTGGATTTTGAGGCACTTAGCGGTGATGTGGGAGACGCATATATCCAGTTTATCCGGGAATTATCCATTAAGTGTGAGAATAATGACCTGGTGCTGTCCGTGGATAATTATGTACCGTCGCCCTATACAGCCTTTTATAACCGCAAGGAACAGGCTGTGTTTGCTGATTATGTGATTATTATGGCATACGATGAGCATAACAGCGCCTCTGAGGATATTGGTTCTGTTTCTTCCATCGGATTTGTAAAAAAGGGAGTTACAGATACGTTGGAGGAAGTTCCAGCGGAACAGACAATTTTGGGGATGCCCTTTTACAGCAGGGTTTGGGAACTTACTCTTAAGGATGAGGGCGCTAAGGAGGGAGAACCTGATCCAGAAAATGACCTTCCATATACCTTTACCTGTATTGAGGAAGGGATGCAGACCGTGGAGAATCGCTACATGGAAAATGGTGCCCAAGCCGTTTGGTCTGAGGCAGACGGGCAATATGTTGCAGAGTATGAAAATGGTGGAAAGACCTATAAGATATGGATTGAAAATGAGGCTTCCTTAGAAGAAAAGCTGAAGGTGATGAAAGAGCACCAGCTTGCGGGTGCGGCTTACTGGAAACTGGGATTTGAACGGCAGCCGGCATGGGATACCATTATCAAATATGTGAATTAAAATTCTGTATACGAAAGATCAGGAATGTGCGCGGCAAAGTGCCCAAGGTCTGCGCCCTGTTCCGGCTGGCACCAAGCGGGCGTCCATGGGATGTCCATGCCATTAGGATTGAGGGAAGACGATGAGGGTTTGATTTTGTATCTGTCAGCAAAGCCGCCCTGAATCCAGCGCCAAGGCTTGCGGGCGAGTCTAAAACTTTAATTATACTATATCTTAAACGAAAAGTCGAAAGAATAAATTTTGATTGAAAAGTATTTTGATAATAAAGTATAGTATATGAGGAAAAAATTATTTTGAATATGTATAAGAATCACTTTACGATGGAGTGGATAGCGCTTGCAACCAGTAGAAGTGTGCAAGAAGTCAGAGCTATCAATGAGAAAAGAAAGCAAGTACTGGCATAACGGCAAAACTTAATCATACGAACAGTGAAACAGTGGATATGATTTTCGCATTGGAAAAATCATATCCACTGCTTTAATTATATTTGCGACCGCAGCTCTCCATCCCGCATTCGGAATGCCACGTCAGCCGCCCCAGCAACTTCCATATCGTGTGTAACGATAATAATGCAGTACCCTTTTTCATGGGCAAGGCTGCACAGGATGTCAATGATATTCTGTGTATTTTTGCCGTCAAGGTTTCCGGTGGGCTCGTCTCCTAAGATAATTTTTGCGTTGGATGCAAGGCTCCTGGCAATTGCCACACGCTGCCTTTCCCCGCCGGAGAGTTTTGATGGGAACCGATTCATCTGTTCCTTTGTAATTCCTACGCTCTCCAACAATATTTTTGCCCTGGGGCTTGCATCTTTCGGCGTTACCCCGCAAAGTTCCATTGGAAAGCAGACATTTTCCATAACTGTCATAAGTGGAAAGAGATGAAATGCCTGAAATATCATGGAAATACTTTCCCGGCGGTAACGGTCAAGATTCAATCCGTCAAGGCTGTCTCCGTCAAAGGAAATCTTCCCTTCTGTGCACAGGTCAAGCCCGGCAAGCAGGGAAAGCAGCGTGGATTTTCCTGAGCCTGAGGGACCTACAATGGCATAGACATTCCCTTCTTCGAATGTGCACGAGATTCCTGAAACGGCAGCTCTCTGTGAATTTTTGTATGTGTATGTTACATTTTCCAAGGATAAGATTGACATAGATTCCTCCATTCTGTGCTTTTTTGGATAGACAGGTAACTGAGGGAAGGATTCCCAGATTTTCAGCACCTATATTTATTCTTTTACCTGTAACAATTCCAATATCCTATGCCTGGTCACTTGTACTGCTGCCGTAAAGGTTCCGCAGACATTTCCTAGGAAATACAATGCCCAGCAAAAAGCAAGCGTTTTTGTACTTCTGACAACTAACCCTGGGCTAAATACGGTAAGAATCATGGCAACAAGGGCGATTCCAACAAGGCACAAGACGATTTGTTCCAACACCAGCATACAGCGGGCGCGTTTCTTTGTGACGCCGAGAATCCGCAGGAAGGCGGCTTCTTTTGCCGACTGTATAATAACCAGCCCTGGTCCCAACAGCCCAACCAACACGGCTGCAGCCACGGCAATGGGGAACAGTGATTCCAACAGATTTCGGATGCGTTTGGTGGTTTTAAATAAATCTGAGTCGATGTGGTAAGACGCAAGCGGCGAATATCTCATGCCCTTGCTTTTCTGTTCATCTAACAGGCTGTCCAGTTCCATAATCTTCTCATTGTCTGTCAGGGTAAATTCACAGTAGTCGACAGGGAAAGGCTGGCTATAGAGCGTTTCTGCTGATTCATTTAAGGCGGCAAAAATACCGGCGTTTACATCTTTATTTTCAGATTTTAGAATGCCCACTACTTTATATGGTTTTCCGGCGCGTTCAATGGCAAATTCAAGTTCATCCTCTTCATATACTTGCGGCATAAAAGAATATAGATCCTCTGACATCAGGGTAATGTCGTCCCCTGGTTGAACGCCAAGGGTTTCTGCAAGCGTCTTTCCCACCAGGCATACGCCGCCTGTGCCCTCAAAAACAGAATGGTCATATCCTTCTGCATAGGTGACAGTGTAATCATCAATCAGATAATGGTCAAAATCATTTGTAAACGTCATAGGGCTTAAAACGCCGACGCCATTTACACGCACGCTGTAATTATTATAGTAATAAATATCTTTGAGCAAATCAGATTTGGATAGTTCCGTAATATAATTTGAGGAAAACTTCATGGCACGGCCTTTTATATCAAGTTCTTGATAGGCTTCCTGATATGCAAGTTTTGCAAGAACAAATGTTCCGATTCCGGCAGCCAGTACAACGGTAAGGATCAGTGAACCCACAGTTTTTCCAATCCCCCGCTGCATATGGCGCAGGATGTAAGCACATACCTGCCGCACTGCATGGTACGTTCCATGCGTAAGTTCTTTCGCATCGGAATCTAAACCATCAGAAAGTTTTGTAATGTTAAGCCCGCAAGGCACAGGAGACGTGTCAGTGATTTCAGGCGTATGTTTTGCGTCTGCAAAGTGATTTTGGAAAATCCCTTCTTTTTTTGATATGCCTGTGTGGTCCTCAAGCAATTCCAGCGGAGACGCTTTCTTCATTTTTTGCAGGAAGAATAACGTCATCAGGAAAATAAAGAATAATTCCACGATCAAACAGAGGATTACCACGCCGGTCGGAAGTGTTGCATTCAGGATATAGACATATCCTTCAGGGGCGCTGCTGCCGGAAATGTCAGCGAGTGTTTTAGCCGCTGTGCTGGATGCATAGAAAAGCCCTGCAATACCGCCAATTGGTATGGCAAGTACGGACAGTACGCCGAGTGGCAGTATGACAGAGAATCCTGCCTTTTTGCCTGGAACGCCTAATGTCCGCATAATGGCATAGGTTTGTTTATTCCTGTCAATATAGAGGTATACTGCAAGCAGCAGTGCCAACACTGCACCAAGTACATACAATACGGTAGTCAGTAAGGAGGCAAGCGAACCCGAGTCAAGGTTATCCTTTATGCCGGACCATCCCCCATCTGAGAAACGTAAAGCAAGGCTCAGATCTGCCGCCATAGGTTCTGCCGCTTCCTGGAACGCTTTTATATTGTGAGGATCTTCAATAAAGACGCTGAAGTCCCCCATACTGATTTCATGGTCTTTTGGAACTTCCACCGGCAAAAGGGAGGATGGCACAAAGATTGTGGCAGGACCGTAGCTCCAGTTGGAATCGTTGAATCGGTCATACCACTCCGTGGTAAATTGATAGGCGCCAATAATTTCAAGTTCTACAGAGGAAACGAAATTTGACAGCCCCTCTGCCACCCGGTACCGTGAGCCGCTTTCTCCCCGTCCCCATAATAACTTGTCGCCAAGTTCTATGTGGATCTTGTCGCCGACAGACAAACCATAGGTTTCCAAAAAAATCTCACTGACCACGCAGGCGTCCTTATCCCCTGTTGTAAGGGGACGTCCTTTGGAAATGGCGATTTTGTGTTCATTTACATAGGGAATGGCGCGCATATCTGAGGTATATACAATGTCATATACTGAAGTACTCTGGTTGGTTGCATCAATAATTTCTTTATATGCGGCGAATTCTTCCGTTTCCAGATAATCCTTTTCCAGCCCATCGACCACACGTATAAACTCTATTCCTTGTGTCATAAAGGTGCCCACTTCCAGGGCAGTTCCAGACCGTTCGCTGTAGGTGCCAACGACCAGGATACGGCTTCCTTTTTTGAGTTTGTCAAAAAAGGAACGCGGATAGGAGTGTCTGGCGAACTCTTGGTGTTGCTCTTGTATTTTCAGAGGCCTGTCAGGATCAAACTGAAGTTCTCCGGCATGTACCGTGACGTCATGGAATACTAAATATACAGTGCCGGAATCATATTCCTCTAATCCATCAAAGGTACCCTCCAATACAAATTCTGCTTCTGCAAAAGAAGCATCCGGGTCTATGATACGTTTATAATCTTCTACCAGCCCATCTGTTGTATATCTTGTATCTGCCAGGGTAACGCCGGGCAAGGATGAAAATTCCGCAATCTGTGCCTTAGTGGGCCAAGGTTTTGGCTCTGGTTGGTAATAGTCCATAGGCGGGGTACTATTATCTAAGCCGGCAGCGCCATGGTAAAAGCTCTCAGCCTTTGCTGTTTCCCTTGTGGTAACAGCATAATCCGTGACCCTTGAGAACAAGGCAAAGGTTGCCGCTGTGACCAGTAAGAAGGTCAGCAGCGTCTTTACCGGGGCGCGCAATAGTGTTTTTAAAGTAATTGATTTTCTCATGGTCTCCTCCATTCTGTACATTTTCTGGCATATCACGCCCGATGGGGACAAACAGATGCATCTATAGCCATCCTTCTTTTCCTCTCCAAAATGCAGCCTGGCATTTTGGCGTCACTGTTCCCGGAAGTGTACATAATAAGTGCCGTCCACACATTCGATCGAGTAGGAGCTGCCGGCTGCAGCTTCTGGCAGTTTTTCTCTATTCAACGAGGAATCATAGTCTGGACGGATAACGAATGAATAGGAAAGGAAAATAAGCATACAAAAGATCAAAAACCAGGATCCTGTGAACAGGGCGTTTTTCTTATTTGGTCCGTAGCTGGCGGACACAAGCCGGAACCTTTCAATAATTTCAGATTCATAGTCTTTGGAGACCAATGCCGTGGTGCCGTAAAATGTCTTTTCCTGTTCTTTCATGCCTGCATTCTTAAGCATCGTGACGATGGTTGTTAAATACTGTGCCTTGTTCTGGTTTGCCATCTTGTCGGTTACGTCCAAATCACATTTAATCTCCAAAATTTGCGATAAATCCCTTTTTAACAGGTAAATCACTGGATTCCACCAGAAGATGCACGAATAAATGTGTATCAGTATTTTTATCACCAAATCCCTGTTTTGAAAATGTGTATACTCATGGCGCAGGATATAGTACAATTCCGAATCGCTGTATGTCTCTTCCGGCAAAAGGATTGATTTCCGAAAAATTCCCACGCCCATAGGGATACTGATATCAGAGCTGCTTCGAATATCAATTTTCAACTGTGCCCTGCTTACGTTCAGCACACGGTTAAATACTCGCTTACATTGTTCGTCTGTGCGTATGCTGTATTGGGAAACTTCTTTCGTGGCTTTTCTATATTGGCATGCAAAGCGTATAACCAACACGGCAGATACAGCCATCCAAACCACGGTCAGAATGGACAGGAGGGATATCTGCTTTGTCCCTGGATTATTTATGTAAACGTCATCGCAGAGTTCCTGAAATACTCCCTGGGGAGGTATCACCCTGGTAAATGAAAATTCATAAGGAACGATCATCCGTATCACAGAAAACAGGTATAAGGACAGTATATTGGTAATTCCTATATGTCGGATGAAGAAGTGCTTTTTCCGGCAAAAATAATTAAAAACTGCCAATATACTGCTCCATATGACAGACATAAATAAAGAAAAAAATGTAATCTGCATACTCAGTTCTCCTTTGTTTCTTTATTTTTCAACTCTTCAATAATCTCTTCTAACTGTTTTACCAATCCCTCCCCATCCGCTTTATTTACTTCATTTACCATCGCCACCGTTACCGCTGCAATCGAACTTTTTTCAATCCCTTTGGACATGACCAGTTTTGCCGCATATTGTTCCTTTGTGACGAGTGGAAGAAACTGTCTGGCATATTGTGTT
The DNA here is from genome assembly GCA_951801955.1 of uncultured Lachnospiraceae bacterium. Taxonomy (GTDB): domain Bacteria; phylum Bacillota; class Clostridia; order Lachnospirales; family Lachnospiraceae; genus Petralouisia. The sequence goes on along the minus strand of CATOOV010000004.1, from coordinate 8,731 downwards.
CCACACTGTACCGTACCGCAGACCTCGATCATGCCTTTTTTCAATAGGGAACGCAGCATCATATGGATATAGTTTCCATTCCAGGAGCGGTCGGCGGAACATTCTGAGATATCGACGCTTGTCAAAGGTTCTTTCTTTTCCCAAAATATCTCCATTAAGTCCTCTTCGCTGTTTGTCAAGTGTTTTGCTTTTTTGGAAATCATAGTTATTTCTCACACATCCTTTCTATTTGCCACTAATATTTTTTATTACTATTTTATAAAGGTAGTATATATTTTTAGGGGAATAAAGTCAACGTAAACTCTTAAATTAATAAAAATAGTTTAAGCACGCCGCCAACATTTCTACTGCCGGAAACACGATATTGCCGATACGGCTGCAGGGATTTGTCCTCATATAGGAAATTTCGTAAAATTTCCTATATGAGAAAACTAGCATGCGCACGCGCACAAGAGGAAAGAGTCACTTCGTGACTGTGCGCGGCGCGGAACAAAAGATGCGTTAGCGAAAAAAGTAGTTCACGGGGGTGCGTGAAACGCACTTTTGTCCTGCGTAAATTGTTACAACATTTAACCGCTGGAGTAATAGTTTCCCAGCCATGCTCATATTTTATTTATAAAAATAGTAAGGTGGGAATCCATGAAGAGAAGGATCGAAGTGATTATGGCAGTCGTGCTGCTGTTAGGGGCTTGTTTTTTTGCGCGGGAAGGCGCCCGTATGGTAGAAAACAGCAAAGCACAGACGGGGGAAGTGTGTGTAGTAATTGATGCAGGGCATGGGGGGGATGACCCTGGAAAAATCGGTGTCAATAAAGCAAAAGAAAAAGAAATTAATCTGGAGATTGCCAAAAAGTTAAAAAATATTCTGGAAAAGGAACAAATTAAAGTTGTAATGACACGGACGGATGATGCAGGTTTATATCAGCAGAGCTCTAGCAATAAGAAGGTGGAGGATATGCGCAAACGCGTTGAGATCGTCAGCGAGGCAAAGCCTGTGTTTACAGTAAGTATCCACCAGAACAGTTATCCGCAGGAAAGTGTAAAAGGTGCCCAGGTATTTTACTATGGACAGTCCCAGGAAGGGAAGAAGCTGGCAGAGACGCTTCAGAAAGCATTGGTGGAGCATTTAGATCCTCAGAATCACCGCCAGGCAAAGGCAAATGAGAGTTATTATCTTTTAAAGAAAACGGATTCTCCGACCGTTATCGTAGAATGCGGTTTTTTAAGCAATTATCAGGAGGCACAGATGCTGGTAAAAAAAGAATACCAGGAGAAAGTTGCGCAGGCAGTTGCAGCCGGAATCCTGGAATGTCTGCAGTCAGGGCAAAAGTCTAAGATATAGTAGTTGCGAAATTTCTGTAACATGGTATACTGGAAAGAGGTATTGGCAAACAAGATTCAGGTGTTAAAATTATCGTAAATAGATGAAATCAATCTGTTTGTGTTAAAATTTCCCGCGGGATATACAGGTACATATAAGAGAACTATTGTTTTTGGCGTTTATCCAGTGCAGGGAGTAAATCAAAAATGAAGGCGTTTTATTTAGGATTAGCACTCAAAAAGGCAATAAAATGAAGACAGTGATAGAGAAACTTACAACAGATCTTAATAGACAAGATCAGCAAATCATTCAAAAAGCAGGTAACATCATACGTGAAGGCGGTCTGGTGGCATTTCCCACAGAGACAGTTTATGGACTGGGTGCTGATGGTCTGAACCCATCCGCTTCCAGGAAAATTTACGAAGCGAAAGGGCGTCCCTCTGACAATCCTTTGATACTACATATCTCCTGTATGGAGGATTTGGCGAAGATTGCCGCCAATATCCCGCCCAAAGCCAGTAAGATGGCAAAACATTTCTGGCCAGGACCATTGACCATGATTTTTCAGAAAAGTGGTATGGTTCCGCTTGAAACAACGGGCGGGCTTGATACTGTGGCAGTTCGAATGCCCAGCCACCCAGTGGCGCTTGCCTTGATACAGGCGGGCGGGGGCTATATTGCAGCGCCCAGCGCCAATACGTCGGGAAAGCCCAGCCCTACGATGGCAGAGCATGTGGCGCTGGATCTGGATGGTCGGATACCAATGATCCTGGACGGCGGAGCCGTAGGTATTGGAATAGAATCTACGATTGTAGATTTCTCGGAGGAGATTCCAACAATATTGAGACCAGGATATATTTCTCAAGAAATGATATATGAAGTGATTGGGGAAATTCAGCTTGACCCAGGGCTTGAAACAGAAAATTCTGGTATTTCTCCGAAAGCTCCCGGAATGAAATACAAACATTATGCGCCCCAGGGGGAATTGGTCCTGGTAAATGGCGCGCAGGAAAAAGTCCAGGAAAAGATTAATTACTTGGTGAAAGAGGCAGAGCTGTCAGGAAAGGTTGCAGGGGTGATTGGGACGGACGAAAGCGTTGACGGTTATCACTGCGGGATTGTCAAAAGTATTGGGACAAGGCAGGACGAGGAAACCATCGCACGGCATTTATATGCAATCCTGCGGGAATTTGACAGCCAAAATGTGGAGGTCATTTATTCTGAAAGCTTTTTAACCCCGAAAATGGGACGGGCGATTATGAACCGTTTGTTAAAGGCGGCAGGGCATCAAGTGATCGAAGTATAGAGAAGGATGGAGGCGGCAGAGATGAAACGATACAGAAAAATTATTTTTGTATGTGAAAATGGGACAACCAGGGCGCCTATGGCAGAAGCTATTTTAAAGGAATATAAATTAAAATATTCAGTAGAAATTGAGAGCAGGGGATTGATTGTTCTTTTTCCTGAGCCATTAAATCAAAAAGTAGAGGCGGTTTTAATTAGTAATGGAATTAACTTGACAGATAAAATGTCCTGCCAGATTGAATTGGAAGATCTCGTGCAGGACCATTTAATTCTGACGATGGAAGCGGCGCAAAAACAGAAGATTTTGGAGGAATATGGGCAGGAAGCCCATGCCGATGTGGAGGTTTTAACGGAACTTGTAGGGGACGAGCTGGAGATCTTAAATCCTTACGGCGGAACCCTGCAGTCTTATGGGCTGTGTTATGAGACATTGAATAAAACCATTCGGAAACTGGTAAACCTTATCAATGAAGGAGAATAAAATATGGCTAAAGTGATTGTTATGGAGCATCCGCTGATTCAGCATAAAATTGGGTGGATACGCAGAACTGCCACAAGTTCCCGCGATTTCAGGGAAATGGTAGGAGAAATTGCAATGCTGATGTGTTATGAAGCGACCAGAGGGCTGGAACTTGAGGATGTAGAGATTGAAACACCGATTTGTCCTGCAACGGTGAAGCAGTTAAAAGGGAAGAAGCTTGCGGTGGTGCCTATTCTTCGTGCAGGTCTTGGGATGGTAGATGGAATGCTGTCAATTATCCCAACAGCAAAGGTTGGCCATATTGGATTGTATCGGGATCCAAGTACGTTGGAGCCAGTGGAATATTACTGTAAGCTTCCGGGAGACTGTACAGAGCGGGAAGTTTTTGTGGTAGATCCCATGCTTGCCACAGGCGGTTCCGCAGTGGCAGCAATTCAGATGTTAAAAGAAAAGGGAGTAAAAAATATTCATTTTATGTGTATTATAGCAGCTCCAGAAGGGGTAAAAGCTATGACAGAGGTACATCCCGACGTAGATTTGTATGTTGGCGCCTTAGATAAACATTTAAATGGTCATGGGTATATCGTTCCAGGGCTTGGAGATGCGGGAGACCGTATTTTTGGCACAAAATAAGGAAAGCGTAAATGGGAGGAAATCATGAGTGAAAAAAGACAAGGGTATTTGGCTTGGGATGAATATTTTATGGGGGTGGCCATGCTCTCTGCCATGCGTTCTAAGGATCCGAACACACAGGTAGGGGCTTGTATTGTCAGCAGGGATAATAAGATTTTATCTATGGGTTACAACGGGTTTCCCATGGGATGCTCGGATGATGATTTTCCTTGGAACCGGGAGGGGGAACCATTGGAAAACAAATATCTTTACACGACGCACAGTGAATTGAATGCGATTTTGAATTACCGTGGGGGGAGCTTAGAAGGCGCTAAGCTTTATGTTTCCCTCTTCCCCTGTAATGAATGTGCAAAAGCGATTATACAGTCAGGGATAAAAACAGTGATTTATGACAGCGACAAATACAAAGATACCCCTTCTGTCATTGCGTCTAAGCGTATGTTGGAAGCAGCAGGAGTAGGGTATTACCAGTATGTCCGTACTGGGCGGGAAGTAAAGGTTGTTTTATGATATATGCCAAGAACATCCGCGATTTTAATTATGGGATGGAGTGACATATACATAGGTTGATAAAAAGTCAGGTTAGTAGGTAATTGCGAAACTCAACAATTGTACTAATTTCATGCACAATTTAAAAAATTTAAATGAAATATTTTCTCCTACAAAAGCTAAGAAATGCATTTTAGCACCATGGAAGCAAGACTCAAAGAACCATGGAAGCCTTTGCTGAACATGGCTCTTTGTAGTCAGAGGCTTGCTGGAATGCTTGGTGCGCCTAGCATTTCGTGCTTTTCGTAGGAAGGAAAATATTTTTGTGAATTGTGCATGAAATTTCAACAAATTAATAGTTTCGCAATTACCTAGCCAGGTTAGTGATATAAGGAGAGATTTATGAAATTAGGAAAAATTAAAATTGGATTGTTGTTTCTTTTTGTATTGGGACTGCTTGTCTTGCCAAGTAAGGACGCGCAGGCAGCGAATCCAGGAAAAGTTACTTTGAAGGTAAATAAGGCTTACAAGTCTTATGATATCACAGGCGATAAGAAAAAAGATACCATAATCATTAAGGGGAGCAAAGACCAATATGGCACATATCAAAATATTTCCATCCGCGTGAACGGGAAACAATGCGCATCCTGGAAAAATACAGACGCTTATGTGATTGAGGCAAAGCTTTATACGCTGAAAAATGGAAAGCCATTCTTATACCTTTGGTTCCAAGGGGATAATGATGATGGCATCGGCGGCGTCTTCCAATATAAAAGTGGAAAGTTCAAACAGATCATAGATCCGAATACTTTTTTTGGGAAAAAATATCAGTATGCCTTCCATTTCAATGCCACTGTCAAAAAAGTAAAAGGAAATACCATGACAGTCCAGTATTATCTGATGTCCAATACGCTTGCTGGTTCTACCTATACGTATGACTATACCTATAAAGGCGGGACGCTCAAGAGGACCAGTTCCCAGACGTCAAAAATAACCTGCTTTGCAGGGAATACATTGACAGCCCAGGTCAGCATGAAAGTATATAAAAATCCAGATGGAAAAAAGACTGCGTTTACCTTAAAGCCAGGGAAGAGGATTAAATTGCTGGGCGCATATGTAAAATCAGGCAAATTTTATATTAAGGTAAAAGGACTGTCGAACAAAAAGACAGGCTGGATCAAATGTTATAAAGAGTATCCGAGGAAACAGCCGTTTCAAGAGATTATGTATGCGGGATAAAAAGGTATAAGGTAACTTAAAAGGGGCTGCTGCAAAATGCAGGGATTCCACAACATATCGTAACAGTGTGGCAAATATTTGTATGATATGTTGTGGAAATTTCTCATTTTGCGGCGCACCTTGGCTCTTTTATTTTTTGTTTCATGAATAAATAGATGACTGCTTGGAGTGAAAAACAGATTGCGGTTGATTCGAATTTATAACCATAGGGATAGAAACCGCTGATTAACATAATAAATATATAACTTATGATAATGTTCCAGAATAAGAAATTTACAAAACCGACCTTTCCAGATTTGTCACTCCATATGATACATTTGTACAGAAATAAACAAAAGAATAGAAACCCCAATATTAATATTGTGATGGATATTGATTTTGGTATTTTTCCGTCCGCTGGGTAATTTGATGGATTGGCTATGGTAATGAGATCCAGATCGTATTTCTTTGATGCCTTTTGGATGAAATTCAAATCTTTTGCATATTGGCCTTCTGAGTGGTATGCAATACTGCCTTCCAGCCGTTCCGTAACGAAGATCTTTTTGTCTAATTCGGAAAAGTTAGATGCCATTAGATCTTTACAACTATATAATGGAGCGATTCCTGTAATCATAAAGTCAATGGTGTCGTCATGCAAACTTAAAAAAGAATCTTCATTTAAATAACCACATATACGGCAGTTGACGGTTGTTTTCCCCCCTAAGATAGAAGCATGAAAGGTTTTATTAAGGGAATATTTGTCTTTATAACTTTCTGGGAGAAGGATTGGCATCTCATCTTCATTATAATTAAAATCTTTGATGCCAGACCCTTCTGTGATATATGTATCAAGATTGTACTTCTTGTAAAAGGTTTCTCCTGCAAAAAGAATATCTATAGGTTCATCATTATGGCTAATGGTCTGGACTGTAAGTTCTTCTAACCTGTCCCCGAAATACGATTCGCTTGCTTCGCAGCAATTAACCAGTCTTTCAAGAGAGTCCTCTTGGTCGTACAAATCAAAAATATTGCTGGAACTCGAATCATACGAATCTCTCAATGTAAAATAACAATCTGTAGATTTAGAAGTGGTATCTGTTTCTTGAAAAAGAGCTGATGTAAAGGTCATTCCTGTAAACATAAGTGCCGAGCAGATAAGTGTTAGTATTTCTGTTTTCTTTGGCCAGGTAATTTTAAGTTTTAATAATACGATATAGGCAAGCATACCAACAGCGCCGCCGGCAGTATTCATTATGAGATCGTCACTCTCAAGAAGCCTGCCAGTGAACCCTTGAATTACCTCAATCATTACTGAAAAGGCAGCGCATGTGATCACTACTTTTTTGTATTTGTTATGTCCCTGAAACAATAAGCACAACAGTACGCCAAAAGGGATAAATAGCATAAAGTTCAGCAACAGCATGCTAATATTGGAATCCGTCAAGGGTACCATAAGCCCCTTGACAGATTCCATAAACCGATCGAAACTAACGGGATTCTGATTTGGCAATCCGACAATTTTTAAGATTCCGGCAAAATAAATAGACGTTATCGTGATCAGAAATGCTTTATACTTTGTCAATTTCTTATGGTTCAGTAAGCACACAGCGACAGCTATCACAATGCCAAGTGGAATTGCCTGAAAGATTTCCCAAAAACCCCGCGAAAGGTACTGATAGATATTAATTGCTAAATCCATAATATACCCTTGCGTAATAATTATTACATGCGATTAATGTGTTACATGTTTTTGTTTTGTTTGAAACTTTTCCAGTACCCCATTTTCTGTCTGATTGTTCTGTAATAGCACCCAAAGCACCATTCATTAATCGGACAGAAGTATAGTGTCTTGTTTTCGAAGTAGTATAGCCTTTCGCGTACCATCTATAATTTGTTTCAACGCAAACAGCTTCACAATAAGAGTCTGTGATTTTACCGGCAGCGAATACATTTACGGGTGTAAATGCCGGGGCAAGGCATGCAACAAGTGCTGCTCCACATAAAATTTTTTTGATTGAGTTTTTCATAAGTTTTTTCCTCCTTAGAATTAATTGCTTATACTCCTGCAATCATTATTAAGCTACAGTCCTTGATTATATGCCTTTGAGATAAAAAGTCAATACAAAGAACAAATGTTTGGTAAGATTTGTAACATTGGATAAAAGAATAATAAAATATGCTGGAAGTTTATATAATTTTTGGTGTCATGGGAAATATTCGTGCAATGAATTTTACATGGATTTGCGCAGATGATTGCAAACAGGAACGCTATTTTACCAAAACCTGTAAAATAATTTGAGGAACCAATGGACATTTGTATAAAAAATAGATATAATGTTTTCATATAGGGAATATTAAAATAGTTCCTATCGTTTTTTTGTTTGGAGGTGCCCCATGTGAAATACGACAAAAGTGTATACCGTTCCCTTGCCTTGATTACACAATTTGGAATTAACATGTTGGTGCCTATTTTTTTATGCACGGCTGCCGGTATTTATATTGGCAGGAAATTTTCCATCCAGTGGATTACGATTCCATTGTTTTTGATTGGCGCCCTTGCGGGATTCCGAAATATTTTTATTATGGCGAAGGGAATTTACTCAGATGGTACAAAGGCTTCACCATATCACTCTGAGAAGAAAACAGCGCCAAAGAATAAAGATACCTATTTGGAGAATACTGTCAAAGACAAGGAAACCCGTGAAAACGGAAAGGGGTAAATGCTATGTTTCGAAGGATTAACCCAGTGCTTCCAGAGCTGCTTGCCGGAATTGTGTTGTATGGGACAGTTCTTCAGATTGCCGGGGTGTGGTTTGCAGATGACAAACTGCAGTACACCATTGGTCTGTGGCTAGGCGCGGCATTGGCAATGGGAATGGCGATTAATATGGCAATTGTAATATTGGATTCCGTTGACCTTATGGCGTCCAGAGGTACTGCAGCGAGAACGGCGCTGTATGCCGGGCTGCGTTATATCGTGGTTGTCGGTGTTTTTGTGGCTGCCTGGTATTTTGAATTGGGAAATCCAATCGCTATGTTTTTGGGAGTAATGGGGCTTAAGGCATCTGCCTATTTTCAGCCTGCTCTTCATAAATCTGTTCTGAATTTACAGAAAAAATATAAAAAGAGGTGATGAGCCTGCAGAAAATTGAAATTATTTAGAGATGAGCAAAACTCATTGATTTAAAAGTAGGACTTGGCAGTCGGCTTCCGTAAATCGAAAAATAACGATTTTATGGCATAGCAAAGCTGACGTAAGTCCAAAACTTACGAAATCATAAGACT
>CATOOV010000003.1 GCA_951801955.1 uncultured Lachnospiraceae bacterium | reverse complement strand
TAAATACTTGTGTCTGTTTTTAGATTTCCATGTTCCCATAACGCAAGTATAACACAAACCACCACGTTTGGCTACCTTAACCCACCGTCTAAAGCCAGTGGGATTGCGGTAGCCATTTTTTCAAAAGGAAAACCAAGATTGTCAAAAGTACACTTGAAATAATCAGCACCCACAAAGCGCCAGCTATAAATTCCCTTGCCTGTTCTTCCTTTTTCTCTGCCTTGTAAATGGAATAGTAAATCGCGCCGCCCATTCCAATCCCCGTACCGAGCGCTTGAATCACTGCAACGATTGGGTAAGCGATATTAACGGCTGAAAGCCCTAAATCTCCTATGCTGTTCCCTATAAAGAAACCGTCTACAATCGTGTAAACTCCCGATAAGGCAAAAGACAGTACAGACGGGATCACGTATTGAAAGAACATCCTTATATCACGAGTTTGTTTCACTTCCTTTTTTACCTCCTGCTGACTTGTTGAAAAGTTTTGTAAATAAAGCCATATTCTCATTTAGCTGCTGCATACGCTCAACACCTATTTCCTCGATTACAGACAGTTCCACTTTCCGCAACTTGGTAATAATGGTATCTGCGTATTCTTTTCCTGCTTTTGTAAATCGGATAATTTTATTTCTTTTATCCTCTGGCAGAGGGTACAGTTCTACAAACCCTTTGCGCTCAAAATCTTTAAAGACCATGTTGATTGTCTGCTTCGGTATGAGCCACCGTTGGCTGATTTTTTTCTGTGTGCAATTGTCCCCGCCATCGTCAATTGCACACAATACTAACAGGCTGTTGACTGATAACCCATGTGCTTTCGCCCATTCTGCGTACACATTGTTATACTCCAGCCATATGTCATAGTGTTTGTTTAGCTGTTCCATAAAAACGTTGTTGCTCATCATAGCTGACCTCTCAAAATATATTAGTACAGTTCCGTACTAATTATAGTATAGTCCATAACCGTACTAATTGTCAAGATAGGAATTTCACACAAAGTTTGCACAAATAAATTGGCGTTTCCAAAACTTCCACGTAGTAAGGCATAAGGAAAACTTTTGGAGAAATTTCTTTCAAAAGTTCGTCAAAACTGCCCTGTGCGGTGTTGTAGGTAATGAGAGGACTTTCGAGAGGGTTTGGGATACTTCCTAACAAGCAAAATATGTCCGGCAAGCTATGGCGCAGACGGGCAGATTTACGGAAAATGATACCCTTTTCCTATGCTTGCTCCGAAACTTGTTTTTTCTTTGACAGCGTAATCTTATGGTGGATTTTCGCTTTTCAAAACAAGGGGCATTTCCCCATAGTGAAGCATTTCCAGGTTAGAGTAGTAAAATTTTCACATGTGGACATGATTGCCACATTGGGGGCTTTTCCAATAATGGGCTTTTCCTTTCTGCACTTAACAGCCTCGACTTTTCCATTACTGGTCTACTGGCAGGGGAGCTGTTCCCAGTAATTTGAATTGTCGCTTTTTGAGGGCAGGAAGTTCCAAACATAAAACTAACAATCGTGTCCAGTTCGTGCCCCCAACTTTATATCTTGCATGAGAATATCATTGTCGATATGTTCTTTTATAATCTTTCTGTAAATCCGAATGTCTTTTGTATGCCTTTTCCCTTCGATTCCATTCTGACGATTGTAATGTTTTTCTGTTAAGGGGAAGGATAGGAAGGGAAAGGAATGGGTATTTTGTTAATCAGTATTTAATAGATCTTTATTTAATTGCATTGGATTTTCCGATGTCGGATTACCCAATATCGGAAAATCCAATATCAGGTTAGCTGGTGTCGGATTTCCCAATATTGGCTGGTTTTCGTTGCGCTCTCCTCGAAAAACTGCCGTAGCTTTATCAACTATTTCGTTTTAAATTGGTAGTAAATTCAGCTTGAAATCCTGCATGTATGCACGTAAATCAAGGCTTTTTTGAGATAATCAACCATTTTTGCTATAAAAGTATATTGAAAAACATTTCTGCATATAGTACAACATTAATAAGAAAAAAGAGATGCAAAAACAGACAATAGGCATTTGGGGACAACGGCACTTGGATTATCTGAAGCAGCACCGCAGGGTTACATACACCAATCTTCTCACAAGCGGCAGGCTCAACGCCTACCTTGCCGATGTAGACAGGCACAGGAACGCCTTGAAAGGCTCATAGAGGACATGAAACAGGCACAAGGCATAACGGAACAGTTAAAGGCTGAAAATGCTTTAGAATGGACAGGAAGAGTGAATAATATAAGGGCTTGTGCGAGGGAGGTTGTGAACGAGGAAATTATTTACACATAGGCAATACAGCGGCAGAGGGTTAAATCTCTGTCGCTTTTTTCTGGAATCTTAGTGTCTGTATTCGTACTTTTCACATTAGAATCTTGAGAAAGGCAGTATAGGTGTTTATAATTGTGTTAGAGGTGACAAATGGATATTCAGATTATTGAACATATAAAAGAAAAGTTACAGGTGGTTATTAATTGCCGACAGATAGATGATGAAATTATGCGGTTAAAATATCACATTGAAATGTTTGACAAAAAACTACAGGCAAAAAAAGATAAAGAATAGCCGGCATTAATTATTCGATGTACTAGTAGTCAACTGATGGTTGAATTAGAGAATCAACCAATAGTTCCTTCCAAAAAAATGCTTATTATGTATGATAAAACTAGGAGGTAAGAAATGAATCAAGAAAAAATTGGAAAATTTATTGCTGAATGTCGTAAAGAAAAAAATCTTACTCAGTTACAGTTGGCAGAAAAGCTTAACATTAGTAATAGGGCGGTTTCAAAATGGGAAACAGGAAAAAGCTGCCCAGATGTATCGATAATGATGGAGCTATGTGACATTCTTGGAATAAATGTAAACGAATTGTTATCAGGAGAAAGGATTATAATGGAAAATTATCAAAAAAAGGCAGAACAAAAGTTGGTGGAATTACAGAAACAAAAAGAGCAAGCAAACAAGATGAAAAGAAAATTGGAAATATTATGGGGAGTGATTGCAATTATTCTATGTCCAGTTCATTTAGCTATAAATTATTTTTATCCTGAAAATCAAGGAACATATATTGGTTGGGTGATTTTGATAATAGGGGCTCTTTTGTTTGTACCATATTTTTTAAAATATTACAAAGTAGAAATTAAATTAAAATAAGTTACTAACGGATATATTTGAACTTTTTTTGTAAAGAAAAAGCCAAATTTCTATCTATCGGGCAGGTAAATATATCATCAAAGAGCCAGACACATAGATGCAGAGCCGATAAACATGTGGAATGAACCGCTCCCTGTCAAGTAGACAATTAAAAAAATAAAAAATTTTCCCTGCCAGTCACAAAAAAAGACTGGCAAAGTTTTTATGCAGCCTCCAGCTGGGTCCTGTGCTTTTCCGCTTGAAGAAGCTTATTTTCCGCACGCAGTTTCTCCAGTTCTGACATTTCATTTTCAGGCTTTCTTTTTCCTCTTTTGTCAATAAGCCCCTCTGCGCCATTTGACTGGTATTTCCTTGTCCATTGGTAAATCTGTTGGTAGGATACCATAAAACTGAAAGGAAATTACAAAGGAACGCTTACCAAAACGTTCCAGATTGTCCCCAAAGGCACCTCTATTTCCGGGAAAATTACGGCAAAATCCAAAGGGTTTACCGTAAAATGGAAAAAACAGAAAATATCCACCACAGGTTATCAGATTCAATATGCTACGAATAGAAAGAACTATTGTTCAGGCTGGTCAAAGGCGAAAACAGTAAGGACTAAAAAATAGGGTGTTATAATATTACTCCGGCGCTTAAATGCCGGAGTAAACAGCTTTGCCAGGTAGAAGAGGGAGCGGTCCGCCCACACTTTCAGCTCAGAGAGCTGGATCTCAATATCGACCTCCCTGTCATTGTCCATTAAGAGCCTCACATCCAGGATGCCCTGCGCGTCGTCTTCATGACCTTTGCGCAAGCTGGTGTTGAGGATACCACCCTGTTAGAGATAACTATATTATAACATGGCAAGGAATAAATGGAAGCTATCATTTTTTCATATAGGCTTACCGCAGTCCCACTGGCTTAGTGATGGATGATGGTCCTTGACAGATAGAAAAATAAAAATTATAGTTGATATTAGAATATGGACACTAAAAAATCTTACACAGGTAAAAGGGAGAATGAGATGAAAACAAAAAGGAAAAAAACATGGAACAGGCTGTTGTCCCTGCTGCTCACATCGGCAATGCTCCTGACAACGGCAGGAATCCCATCACAGGCTAAGGTTGTAACAGAAGACGATGCAGCCACACAGCAGACAAAAGCAAGGGCAGGAGAAAGGAAACTGCCCAAGAATCCAGTGCATCATTGTACGAAAATATATGATACAGATACTACTGATTGGAGTTATGTCTATTTTGGCAGCTATCCCCAGACAGAAGTTAAAGGCAATGCGCTTACCCCTGCTATCACTGGGGCGTCTTATGATGCAAATGGTGACGCCTGGGTGAATGGAACGAAGTACCGGAAGGATTTTCTGTATGATACCAAGGATGATGGATTGGCAGATACTGAGAGCGGTGCTTGGCGTTACTTTAAGTGGGAACGTATCAAATGGCGGGTGCTGCAAAATGACGGTGCCACGCTATTTGTGGTAGCGGACAAAGGGTTGGATAAGCGTCAGTATCATACAACAGATTCTGAAATCACATGGGAGGGCTGCACAATCCGGGATTGGCTAAACAATTCGTTTTATCATATGGCGTTCAGCAATAACGAACAAAGAGCGATTGTGGAACAGAATGTAGTGAATGAAAATAACTCGGAATATGGCACGGAAGGTGGGAACAATACCAAAGATAAGGTGTATCTTTTATCTGTCAGGGAAGCGACAAACCCATCTTACGGGTTTTGTGGAGAGTCGGATTCATTTTCTGCAAGCCGCTCGCTGAAACCAAGCGATTATGCACATAGATTAGGAGTAAGTGTAGATGACAAATACAATGAAAACACGAAAGGAAACTGTTATTGCTACTTTCTCCGCTCACCTGGATATGATGGCACTTTTGCTGCACGTGTTGATCATCGTGGTGAGGTAAGTAACCGTGGTGCGTATACCCAGTATTGTTGGAATGCCGTTGTCCCAGCTTTGCATATCAATCTCTCCTCTGATCTCTGGTCTTTCACAGACGACGGCAGCAGCGGCGAAGGGGGAGGAAGTGCAACAGGTGGAGGCAGCGGCACCGGAGGGGACAGTGGTATCGGAGGAATTGAGAATATTGACACAATATCAGAGAACGATATCACAGTCCAGGTACATGATTTTGATGAGATCGGGAAGATACTGCCCCCATCTATGGGCAATAGTACAGTAACGGCGGACAAGTTTGGAAGCGTTTCCACGGATGCAGAGGGGAATGCGGTGATTAAAAATACCCTGGTCGACCAGCCCTTGGTGAACACGAAGCTATCTGTCACAAAGGAAGGCTACCGCGAGTATTACTTTTATACGGATATCTACAATAAAGATACTGAACTATTGTGGAACAACAACTACCATACGGTTTATATGACAAAGCTTAAGGAGGGAGACAAAAGCAATCCCTACATATCCACTCTGATGAGCCAGGATTCTTTTGGCAAGCCCTACAACATACTGACTTTTGGAAAAACCTTTTACAGTATGGGGGAATCCCAAAACATAGAACTGCAGATGAATGCCGTCTGGAATGGAAAGACGCCCTCCTCTTATGTGCTGTACCAGGAAAACGGCAGTTCCTATACTAGTACAGATGGAAAGTTTCAACTGGATATGGGTTGGGATTTCAAAGCCGGATATCCCATCTATGCAAAACTAGTGGCAGCGGACGGAACCACTGTGACCGAAAAGACAAATATTGAAATAAAAAGAAGCCCTGCATCTTTGCCATCGGCAAATGGCCTGAATTTGATTGATACGGATTCTACCGGAACATTGGGGGAGGATGTTGCCTTTCTGTCAGGAGAGAATCTTGGCGTCAAATTGAAAGGGGCAAAGATTGATATTTCTGTGGAAGCAGGGAAGATAAGGGCAACCATAGGAAAAGAGTGGAAACTTTCAGAGGGGGAAGAATTCAGCAATAAGGACTGGGAGGAATGGAAGAAGCTGTGTGAAGATTCGCCGAAAGACTGGGATCTGTCCCAATGGAAGGACAAGATTGACAACATGGATATGCATTATAGTGTTAATATAAAAGGAGAGACAAAGGTATGCGGATATCTGGAAGGGACTGTCAATAGAGGTGCAAGTACGATTCTTACAGGAAAGCTGAAATTAAAGGCCTCTGCCAGTGCAGACGTTAAGGCGCAGTATACCGTAGGCGTTGTCCCAGTATATGCCAAAATATCTTTTGGCGTAGAAGGCGAGGCAGGAGGGGCTGCATCCTATAACTGGACACAGAAAAAATTTGATGCAGAACATTCAGACATCACATTTTCCATAGAGCCGTTTCTTGCGGCAGAAGGCGGCGTGGGCGTGATGGCAGTTGCCACGGTCGGTGTGGAAGGTAAGGGGAGCCTGCCGTTTTCCACAAAAATAGGAACAAAGGATGGGACAAAGCTCTCTTTGAAAGGCAGTTTATCCTTAAAGGTAAAGATACTGAAATTCGACGGTTATTCCCTAAAGTTGGCAGAGAGAGAAAAACAGTTATTGCCCGCTGAAAAATCACGCTCTGCTGCGCGGGCGACAGACGTCTCTGAACTGTCAATGAACGATTTCCAGTTGGCAGACGACAGTTATCTGGACGAGGAGAGCCTTTGGCTAGGGGACAGCTCCATACAGCCGTTTTCTTTAGAAACTACAGAGACTGGCGCTGCCGAGCGGGTATTGAAGACAAATATCAACCCGGATGCAGAGATGCAGATGGTGACAGCGGGCGATACCAAAATGATTTTGTGGACAGAGGGCGATCCAAAACGAGCTGCCATCAACAATTCCAAACTGGTATATTCCATCTACAACGCGGCAGATGACACATGGTCAGAACCGCAAGCGGTGGCGGATGATGGAACAGCAGATTTTGCACCGTCAGCCATCTCCGATGGAGAACATATTTATGTTGCCTGGCAGAATATCGGACAGGAATTTACAGACGAGGCAGGCTTATCCGAGGTTGCCACGGCCAGCACAGCCGCCATGTCTGTGTGGACGGCAGGGGAAGGATTTTCCGAGGCGGTTGCTGTAAGTGAGCCAGGCTGTATGGCTGCCACTCCTAAGATTGCCTTGAACGCGGAGGGAAAGCCCTATGTAGCCTATCTGCAAAACACAGAGAATAACTTGCTGTTTACCACAGGGCAGAACAATATCCGTTATGCCATTGTCGATGGCAATAATATAGGACACCTATCCTTTGTGGAGGACGCAGGACTTGTAATGGCGATAGATACATCTTATACAGACGGCTATGAGGTAAGTTATACACTGGATACGGATAACGACCTGTCTACCTTGGAGGACAGGAGAATCAGAAAGAAAGGGACAAATGAGGAGACAACAAAGAACAGAAGTATGGATTCCAATGCCCAGTATGTGAAAAATGGCGTCCAGACACTTCGGTTCTGGTATCGGGATGGAAGTATTGTCATGTCTGATATGAATGGGAAGGAAACCGTGGTTTACCAGGATGACACAGGAACCTTGACCGACGATTTCCATGTGGTAAGCGGACAATATAACCAGCTTGCCGTGGTTTGGACAACGGTTGATAAAGATGGAAATAAACAGATCGGCGGCAGCCTGTATGACCCAGATCATAATACATGGAGCAAATCCATCCAGATTTCTGATACCGACGCCAGCGTTTACAATCCCCAGGGGATTTTTACAAAAGATGGGAGCCTGCAGTTCCTTTACAAGAAGACAGGGGAGGCACAAACTGATTTATGTGTCTTGATGGCAAAGCCATCCGTAAACCTTGCGGTGGAGAACGCCTATTGTAACGAAACCTCATTTGTGCCGGGAAGTACGGCAAAAGTTCGTGTCCAGGTAAAAAATCTCGGCAGCCAAAGGGCAGATGGTTTTACAATTGATATAGAAGGCACAAAGACGGCAGTCTCAGAAAGCCTGATGCCAGGAGAAAGCATGGTAGTAGAGGCAGATTATACAGTGCCCGCAGAGGTAAGTTATCAGGAGATACAGATCGTGGCAGAAACGGAAGGGGATATCGACACTGCGGATAATCAGTTCAGCCTTCCAATCGGTTATACGGATTTGGTGATCAATATGACAGACAGTAAATTAGGGGCAGGGCAGCTTGTGGAAGTGTACGTCGCAAACCAAAGCTGTGTAGATACAACGGCGGTCTTGGAAATACGCAAAGACAGCAAGGATGGGGAACTGGTAGAACGCATTGACTTAGGGACCATGAAAAAAGGAGAACTGGTGACAGCAACTTACCTTTGGAATGAGGAGGCAAAAAATTATTCTGCAGATACCGAAACCTTGTATTTTAACTTGGTTTCAGAAAAACCGGAAAAATATACAGAGAATAATTATGACTTTGCAGTGACCGGAAAGGAAAAGGACATTCCGGCTTGTACAGAACATACCTGGTCAGAGGGTGTGATAACCAAATATCCAACCAGTACCAAAAAAGGCGAAAAAGAATATACCTGTATCGTATGCGGGGAAATAAAAACGGAACAAATAGAAAGAGAAGAATTAGCTGACAATCCAGTACACCACTGCACGAAACAGGATAATGGCACAGACACCACAGACTGGAGTTATGTCTACTTTGGCAGCTATCCCCAGACGGAAGTGGCAGGCGATGCGCTTACCCCTAAAATTGTCGGGGCGTTTTATGATGCAAATGGGGACGCTTTGGTGGATGGTGAAAAATACCGCAGGATTAGCAAAAATGATACCAATTGCAATAAATATTTTGGAGACAGCGAGTATCGTTACTTTAAGTGGGAACCTATCAAATGGCGGGTACTGCAAAACGACGGCAAGACGCTGTTTGTCGTGGCGGACAAGGGTCTGGACTGCGAAGATTTTAACAAGTTCAGTGATGATTTTATATGGGAGGGCTGCAGGCTCCGCAACTGGCTCAATAGTTCTTTTTATGCTACTGCATTCAGCAACGAGGAACAAAACGCCATTGTAGAGCAGAATATAGTGAATGAGGACAATCCAAAATATGGCACAGAAGGAGGAAATAATACCACAGATAAAGTGTACCTTCTGTCTATTGGGGAAGCGGAAGATCCAGCCTATGGGTTCTGTGAGGACTATAATATTCGTTCAGCAAGCCGTCGCCTTTTGGTAAGCGATTACGCACGTGCAAGGGGTTCATGGCTGAGTACTGACAGCGATTATACAGGCAACTGCTGGTGGTTGCTGCGCACGCCTGGATCTAAAACGTACAATTCCATGGTTGTCACTGAGTATGGGTCTGCCAGTACAGGGGGGTATAATAAATTTTATTCTGAGTTTACAGTTGCCCCTGCTTTACATATCAACCTTTCCTCTGACCTCTGGTCTTTCATAGAAGATGGCAGCAGCGGCGGAAGCGGAGATGATAAGCCAGTTTGTACCGAACATAGCTGGTCTAAAGGCACAGTAACCAAAACCCCAACCTGCACCCAAAAAGGGGAAAAAGAAATTACCTGCACCATTTGCGGGCAGACAAAAACAGAAGAGATAAAAGCCACAGGGCACCAAAATACCGAAGTGAGGGGAAAACAGGAGGCAACCTGTAAAACAGACGGGTATAGCGGGGATGTCTATTGCAGAGATTGCAATACAAAAATGGAAACAGGAAAAGTGATTGCCGCAACAGGCAGACATACATGGGACAACGGAAAAGTGACCAAGGCACCAACCTGTACCAAAAAAGGAGTAAAACAATACACCTGTACCGTATGTGGGGAAACCAAAAAAGAAGGGCTTGCGAAAACGGCACATACCTATAAAACAGTGGTAACAAAAGCAACCACTACAAAGAATGGCAGTACGAAAGAAGAATGTAAGGGCTGCGGGAAAGTGAGGAAGAAAAAGACCATTTATGCTGTAAAATCAGCGGCATTAAAAACAACTTCTTATACTTATAACGGCAAAGCAAAGAAACCATCTGTTACAGTAACAAATTCCAAAGGAAAGGCAGTCAGCAACCATAACTATACAGTCACATATAAAAATAATACGAAGGTTGGCAAAGCAACGGTAACCATAAAACTAAAAGGAAATTACAAAGGGACGCTTACCAAGGCATTCCAGATTGTCCCCAAAGGCACCTCTATTTCCGGGAAAATCGCGGCAAAATCCAAAGGATTCACCATAAAATGGAAAAAACAGAAAACATCCACCACAGGGTACCAAGTCCAGTATTCTACCAGTAAAACGTTTGCGAAAAAAGCGACGGTGACAAAGACGATTCCGAAAAACACGGCGACGAAACTGGCTGTGAAAAAATTAAAGGCAAAGAAAACATATTATGTCAGGGTCAGGACATACAAGACGGTGAAAGGGAAAAAATATTGTTCGGGCTGGTCAAAGGCGAAAACAGTGAAAACGAAGAAATAAAATGTTATATGTTCCAACATCCAGGAACGAGTGTGCTGGACACTTGGTACTTAGGCTAATTGCGCAGAATAAATTTTCAGCCTGCAGGAGAAGGAATGAGTCGTAGCGATGGCTACGTCGATTGACGACAATGCTGCAGATGGAAATTCAAGCAAACAATTCGTCAAGTTATCAGGTGGTCGGTACACTAGAAAAGGGGTTGCCGCATAATGAGAAATTTTCACAACATATCGTACAAATATTTGCCGTATTGTTACTATATGTTGTGGAATCCCTGCATTTTGCAACAGCCCCACTATATTCTCACCACTGATACCAATGGGAGGATGCCCCGATAAGGGAAATTATCGGATGCCTACGTTTTGCATGGCGCTCCCAAAGATACTTTTTCTTATTCGTCCTTAATCGTCCGCCTCCTGTTCTTTGCTGGTGGAGTAGACCTGTCTCTTTCTTGCCATCTCATCACTTTCTAAATATTCATCGTAAGTCGTAATTTTATCAATCATGGTTCCATTCGGTAAGAACTCAATAATTCGGTTTGCCGTGGTCTGTACCACCTGGTGGTCACGGGAGGCAAACAGCAAAACGCCCGGGAATTTGATCAAACCGTTGTTCAGCGCCGTAATGCTTTCCATGTCCAGGTGGTCTGTCGGCTCGTCTAAAATCAAGATATTAGAACCTTCAATCATCATGCGGGATAAGAGTACCCGTACTTTTTCACCGCCAGATAATACCCGCATTTTTTTTACGCCGTCTTCTCCGGCAAACAGCATCCTGCCTAGGAACCCACGGACATAAGTGGCGTCCTTGATTTCAGAAAACTGGGTCAGCCAGTCTGCAATCTGTAGATCTGTGTCAAAGATTGCCGTATTATCTTTGGGGAAATAGGACTGGCTGGTGGTGACGCCCCATTTGTAATTGCCCTCGTCGGGTTCCATTTCTCCAGAGAGGATTTGGAATAAGGTCGTCTTTGCAAGTTCGTTGCTTCCCACAAAAGCAATTTTATCATTATGTCCCGCGATAAAGGAGATATTGTCTAAAATTTTCACACCGTCAATAGTTTTGCTTAAGTTTTCCACAGTCAGCACTTCATTTCCAATTTCACGTGCCGGGCGGAAGTCGATGTAAGGATATTTGCGGCTGGAAGGTTTAATTTCATCCAATTGGATTTTTTCCAATGCTTTTTTCCGGGAGGTAGCTTGTTTGGATTTGGAAGCGTTGGCGGAGAAACGGGAGATAAATTCCTGTAATTCCTTGATTTTTTCTTCCTTCTTTTTGTTTGCCTCCTTCATCTGCTTAATTAAAAGCTGGCTGGACTCATACCAGAAATCGTAGTTTCCAGCATAAAGCTGTATTTTCGCATAGTCAATATCTGCGGTATGGGTGCAGACTTTGTTGAGGAAATACCGGTCATGGGATACCACGATCACCGTATTGTCAAAATTGATCAAAAATTCTTCCAGCCATGCAATGGCGTCCAGATCCAAGTGGTTGGTGGGCTCGTCCAAGAGCAGGATATCAGGATTGCCGAACAGTGCCTGGGCGAGAAGTACCTTCACTTTTTGTTCCCCCACCAGATCTTTCATGATAGAATTATGGAACTCTGTTTCAATCCCTAAGCCATTCAGAAGCTGCGCAGCGTCAGATTCTGCATTCCAGCCGTCCATCTCTGCAAATTCTGCTTCCAATTCACTGGCACGGATGCCGTCTTCATCAGAAAAATCCTCTTTCATATAGATGGCGTCTTTTTCCTTCATAATGTGATACAGGCGTTGATTGCCCATAATTACCGTGTCCAATACAGAAAATTCATCGTACTGGAAATGGTCCTGCTGCAAGAAGGAGAGACGTTGTCCTGGCGTGATAACCACTTCGCCCTTGGTGGGTTCTAACTGTCCGTTTAAAATTTTGAGGAAGGTGGATTTTCCTGCGCCGTTGGCGCCAATCAATCCATAACAATTTCCTTCTGTGAATTTGATGTTTACATCTTCAAATAAGGCTTTTTTGCCGATTCTGAGAGTTATATTGTTTGCACTAATCATGTTTAAATCCTCTGCTTTTCTATTTTTATTTTTGCGTTTTGTCCAAGGTTTGTACCTGGCATTCTTAGTGTGGGAGGTATTCCCCGTCTGAATTTAAGGGCGCCATGAGCGTTCTTGTTCTCATATAGGAAATTCAGAAGAATTTCCTATATGAGAAAACTACCATGCGCACTCGTGCGAATAGAAGATGTCACTGCGTGACCGCATTCGGCGCGGTAAAGTGTGCAACCCCATTCCCCAAAGAATGGGGGTAAGGGGGCTGAGGTGGGCTTGCCCACTTTATTATTCTATAGGAAAGACCTTGTCACGCTAAAGCGTGAAAGTGTCTTCCTATAGAATAAAAATAATATGCGCACGAGCACAAAAGGAAAAATATTGCTACGCAATTGTGCGCGGCGCGAAACAAAAGATGCATGAGCAAAAGTAATTGTGCGCGGGAGTGCGTGAAACGCACTTTTGTTCAATGATATTAAAATATGGCAGGGATAGAATAAAGTTTTGACTTTACTTTGCCCTTGTTTTCAATCGGTGAGATCCACACAATGCTTCCATTGTACAAAATAGGCTGGGAGTCACCATAAAATACTATATTGGAATATTTCTTAGAATAAATCTTTTTTCCGGTATCGCTGTATACGGCATAGTTGAGGGTGGATTTTCCCTTCTGTGTGGTGGAATACAGAACTGCAAACCGGTTGTCTGTCAATTTGACCATCCGAGTTTCCCCTACGGTAACAGAGGTAGTCTTCGGATGATAGGTTGTCAGCCATTTGAAAGTTACTTTTCCAGATTTGCGGTTGGCAAGGGCAAGGAATGCATTGTATTTGTAATCATAGCCGAAACCGGAAATTTTCCCGATTTTCTTTTTGTGGGGCTGTGACGTTCCGCAGACGAGTACATTGCTGCTTCCGATTTCCATGCCCCCAACCCTGCATCCGGTAAAGTTGCCGCCAGTCCCTCCTTGTAAGGACACCAGGGAGGAAGAAGAAACCGTTTGGCCTTTTGTGCCATAGCCTAATACGGTAGTCAGTTCCAGGCTGCGGGGATAGGCGTCTCCGTGGTCCAAAAGATAGAGGGCATCATCTTTGAATTTGGCAAACTGGTTAAAGGAGTGGCTGGCGTAACTTTCGTTTGCTTCGGATGCCTCCATCTTTTTGGTGTCAATTTTAAAAGAGATATTGGATTGGTGGCGTAATCCGTCACTGCCTATAAACATCTGCCTTGAAGTCATAAGGTAAAGGGTGCTTCCCTGCATATCCATCCGGCAGTTTCCGGCTTCAAAGGGTGCATAAATTCCCACAAAGGAATTTTTTGCCCCGCCTTTGATGCTTGCCGTCTTTAATTTTTTCCATTTGCTGTTGTATTTGATTACCTTTATCACGGTTTTTTTATTGCTTTCTTTGGGATTTTGATCACCTACGGCAACATAAAAATTGCCGTCTGTCCCTTGGTAAAACCCGCCCCAAACATCGTATTTCAGTTTTATCGTTTTTGTGTTTGTCACCTTGAAGGAAGCATTCATGGTATAAATTTTTAGATTGCCATTGTCCTGTACACAGACGGCATGGAATTTGCCGCCGGACTGGTAGTAGTACGTAGTGTCCGGGTGTGACCAGAAGTAGGAATACTGGCCCAAGCCGCCCGAGGGTTTCTGGCTTATTTTGCTGCAGGACACCTTTTTTACTTTGTTTTTTGTAGGGATGATTTGTGACACCGACAAAGAGAAATCACTTTTGCCCATTGCATCCATGGTAACCAGTTTGTAGTAGTATGGGACACCCTTGCTGACTTTCTGTTTATAGGAAGTTGTTTTGCCGTTCTTTGCAGTATAAATACACTTATAAGTTCCATTCTCCTGGGTGGAACGGTAAAGTTTATATCCTGTTGCACCTTTGAAAGCCTTCCAGTTGACCTGCAGGCTGCTGCTGCCGGATTTTTTGACTGAGGTAATGATGGAACCCGCCATTTTTTGGGGTGTAAAACTTTGCCAGTAAGTGTCTGCTGTTACGATACGTTCATCATCCTTTATATAGGCAACAATTTTGTAAAAATACTCCACATTCCATTTCACAGGTAAAGTAATACTACTCTTGCCAGCGTCTAACGTCTTAATTGTTTGATATCCATCCGTGTAATTTTTTGAGCGTTGCACATAATAGCCGCTGCATCCAGGAATTTTTTGCCATTTTAATTTAATGTGGTGAAAATCAGTCTGTGTGGGCTTTGAAAAATTAATTTCGCGTGGCAATACATAAACGCGAAGTTTGTAGGATGTATTCCCCATTGAAACGATTATATCCGAGTAACCGACGCCTACCAGCGTATATAGGATTTTTTCAGAACGGTGTGAGGCACCGGCGGCAAGGGTGATTTTCTTGTCTGACGTGATTTTCAGTACATTTGTGTTGGAACTGGAGACAGATAAGGTAACAGGGCTGTCACCCATATTTTTACAAGAGTAATACTGACATCGGTTGTGCTGATAGTTTTCTGGCGGGTTAAGGCTATACTCCATTTGCAGGTATTGCGAGTTTGTATCAAATTGAAACGTGGCGCCCCCTGCCTGTGCGGCAGTGCTTTTCTTTGCCTGGTCTGGCGTAACTGTCTGCGTATTGTCAACGGTATTTGCTGCGCATACTGGCTGTATGGTATTTAACAATAACACGGCTGTCAATAATAGGGCTGTTATTTTTTTCATAAGTTTTCCTCCTCCTTAAGTTTTCGATTCGTTGGCAGATGGCTTCTGCTTTTCCAAGTGCCTGGCAATAAATTTGTATCAGCAAAAGCACAGCCACCCATCTAATATTTGTTCTGCAAAGATGCTTTTCATAATTATACCAGATTGGATGGTCTTGTCAAACGATAGTTCAGAAACGTTATCAGCCTTCTTGTTGCGGGGAGGGTCGGTATATGCAGTCTTTGACGTATAGGGATATTTCAAAAAATGGTTAAAGGTATTCGGAAAATTGATTTCCGTGTACATGGCCTAAAATACTGTATTTTTCCAAATACATATGTTAAAATATACCTTATAACATGCCGAATGGCATGATGGGATGCCCTTGGGTATACAAAGGTAAATAACACAAGGAAATAAGTAGTGAGAGGTGCAAGGAGTAACAAAAGATGCACGGATTAAGCAGGAAGAAGGGCAAGGTCAGATGCAGGAGAGTGTACAACATCTGAATAGGATGATTCAGAAGCTGCCCACGGGCTGTGCGGTACTGAAAGGTTCAGGACATTGGCGGTTAATTAGCGGCAATGAAGAATTTTATCGTGGGATTGGCTATCAATTGGAGGAACTTTCGTTGTTTCCCAATCATTTTTTTGACATTGTTTACAAAGAGGACAGGCGGCAATTACAGAAATTGATGGAGGAATTGGTGCATACAGACCAGGTTGGGAAGTGTGAGATTCGTATTTGCGGCAAAAATGGAGAGATTCGCTGGATGGCTTTGAATATCCGGCTGTTTTATTATCAGAACCGGACGCCATATTTTTTGATTTCAAGCTGGGATATCCATCGTCGTAAAAATATGGAGGAAGAGCTGTATCTACAGACGGAACGATATAAGCTGGTGGAGGATATTAATCAGGAATTTCCTTTTGAGTACAATGTAAAGGCAAAAAAAATTTTTATTTCCTCGCGGTCAAATATTATGCTTGCAGACCAGAATGGAAAAGATCTTTTTGTACCAGTGGAGGCATTGGAAAAGATCTTATACCAGGAAGATTATGAGGATTTTTTTGGAATGATCAAACGTGCCTCACAGGAAGAAGAGAAGGGAATGCTGGAATACCGGGTCAACGTTGCAAGTGAAGGGGAACCTCCAGAATACGCATGGCACAGGACGATATACAAAAGTGTTCCCGGAAGCCATGGTGAAATCCTCCGTATTCTCGGCAGGACGGAAGATATCACCAGGGACCGCCAGTTGCAGGATGAAATGGAGCAGAGGCTGAAACAGGATGGTCTGACAGGGCTTCTAAATAAGTCTACCACCAAATCGGAGATTGAGGGATTTCTGAAAGAGAAGGTACAGGGAACCCATGCCTTGTTTTTGATTGATGTGGATAATTTTAAATCGATTAATGACACATTGGGGCATTTGTTTGGAGACAGTGTGCTGATCAATGTGGCAAAAAAAATACAAGAATTATTTCGGGGAACAGATGTTGTGGGCAGGATCGGCGGGGACGAATTTATGGTATTTATGAAATATACCGATTTCTACCAGGTAAAGCTGAAAGCACAGAGTATCTGTGATTCTGTAAAGCAAGTATACCACGGCGGGAACCAAGAGGAGGTAGAGGTAAGCTGCAGTGTGGGCGTAGCGCTTTACGGAACGATAAAGGAGAGCTACAGTTCCCTGTTTTCTAAAGCAGATATGGCAATGTACCAGGCGAAGGAGGCTGGAAAAAACCAATATCGTATTGCCGAGAGTACGGATCCTTTGTGGAAGATACGCAAAGCAACCAAAATCGAGCCGCGCAGCAGCCAGTACAAAGCTGGTAAAATACAAGATATGGGTTTTCTATCAGAGGCATTTACGCTCTTGTCCCATGCCAAGGACGTCAACGATTCACTGAATTTATTGATGGAACGGATTGGAAGGCAGTATGACCTGGGAACGGTTGCCGTTTTGGAGGTTGACAGGGAAAAAAAGGAACTGATCCAGACGAATTGCTGGACCAGGGAAAATGGAATACTAACAGAACCTCAATATGTGGATAAATATGAAAGCTGGGATGGGTTCCAGAGCGGGTTTGATGAGTGGGGGCTGTCCTATATCAATGACTGTTTGGGGGATGGGCATATCACCCCGGCAGATCGGGAAGTATTTCGGGAACGGCGGATGCGAGCCCTTGTCAACTGCAGTTTTTCCTATTTTGAGTTGGGAGAGGGATATGTGACATTCTGTGATCTGGAAAAGCCCAGGAATTGGACAGACTATGAAAAGGAAACCTTTTTGGAATTGACAAAAATGCTCTCCGTTTTTGTGGCAATCCGGGTACAACGGGAGGAAGACCAAAGGGCAATCCGCAATTTAAAACGCCGTGACCAGCTGACGGGGCTGTATGTGGAGGATGCCTTTAAGAACAAGGTGAAAAAAGAACTTCGGAGCTGGCGGGAAGACATGCAGTATGCCATGGTATATACGGATATCAATGATTTCTCCTATATCAATGAAAATTTTGGTCATGAAGCTGGAAATGAAATCTTAAAAAATTTTGCAGGGATGATCCGCAATGGGGCCAATATGATATCCTGCCGCCTATATTCTGATTTATTTATCACCTTTTTGTGGGACACAGATAAAGATACGATTATACAAAATGTAGTGCATACCAGCGCAGCGTTTGCGAAACAGCAAAAGGAGCTGTATACTTCCTGTAATATCAGGATGTCTACGGGAATTTATTTTATAGAAAATAAGTCAGAGAACATGGAGGTTGCCATTGAAAATGCCAATATTGCACGAAAGGGCATGAAGGGCAGCAATTTATCCTGCCGGGTGTATGAGAGCCAGATGCGCAGGCAGCGTGAGATTGAAAAAGAGATTCTCTCTGAGTTTCAAAACAGCCTTGCAGAAGGCAGATTCCAAGTGTATATCCAGCCAAAATTTTTGCTCTCCCAGTTTGAACTTTTCGGAGGGGAAGCATTGGTGCGCTGGAAGAAAAAGGGCGGAAAGCTCGTCTCTCCCGGCGTATTTATCCCTATATTGGAAAAGTCTGGTTATATTGTGGAATTGGATTTTTATATGTATGAGCAGATATTGGTTTATATGGAACGCTGGAAAGAGGAAGGATGGAAAATTCCCATTATTTCTGTGAATTTTTCCAGATGCCATTTTGAAAAAGAAGGGATTTACCGCCGGATTATGGACTTGACAAAAAAATATCAGGTAGATCCTTGCCATATTGAGATAGAGATTACAGAAAGCCTGTTTGTATTGGGGTATGATTTGGTAAAAATGGAAGTGCAAAAACTTCGAAAGGCTGGATTTCGTGTGGCAATTGATGATTTTGGGACAGGTTATTCTTCTTTAGGGATGCTGCTTGATATCCCGGCAGATATTGTAAAAATTGACCGCAGTTTTTTAAATCGGGAAAACCGCAGGGATGAGGAAGAATTTATCCGAAATATGGGCAGCCTGATCCGCAGTGTCAAGGAGGAAGTCATCTTTGAGGGAATTGAGACAGAGGAGCAGCGGGAATTTCTTGTAAAGTGCGGGTTCCGGTATGGCCAGGGATTTTTATTTGACCGACCGCTCCCTGTGGGGGTGTTTCAAGAAAAATACATGAAATAGAGCGAAAACTATTGATTTTTTGCAGTATAATCAGTATAGTATAATAGAAGGAAAAATCTGCATACTATTTCTATTTTAGAAGTAGAATGCTTAATTTAAACAGGAGGAAAATGTAATGAAAAGATCTATGAAAACCATGGATGGCAATCATGCAGCAGCCCATGCTTCCTATGCATATACAGACGTTGCAGCCATCTATCCGATCACACCTTCATCTGTTATGGCAGAAGCTACAGACGAATGGGCAACCCAGGGAAGAAAGAACATTTTTGGACAAACTGTCCAGGTGACTGAAATGCAGTCCGAGGCAGGTGCAGCAGGTACCGTACACGGCTCCCTTGCAGCAGGCGCTTTGACAACTACCTACACTGCATCCCAGGGATTGCTGCTTATGATCCCGAACCTTTATAAAATCGCTGGTGAAGGGCTTCCTGGAGTATTCAACGTATCCGCACGTTGTGTGGCAACCCATGCGTTAAATATCTTCGGAGATCATTCTGATGTATATGCTTGCCGCCAGACTGGCGCAGCAATGCTCTGCGAGTCTTCTGTCCAGGAAGTTATGGACTTAACCCCAGTTGCACATTGTGCAGCTTTGGAAGGACATCTTCCTTTCATCAATTTCTTTGATGGATTCCGTACCTCCCACGAGATTCAGAAAATTGAGACTTGGGATTATGAAGATCTGAAGGATATGGTAGATCTGGATGCAATTGATGCATTCCGCAAGAATGCTTTGAATCCAAACCATCCCCGTCAGGACGGTTCCGCACAGAACCCGGATATCTTCTTCCAGACCAGGGAGTCCTGTAACTCTACCTATGATGCAATGCCTGCAATCGTACAGAAATATATGGACAAGGTGAATGAGAAGTTAGGAACAGATTACAAGCTGTTTAACTACTATGGAGCTGCTGATGCAGAGAAGGTTATTATCGCTATGGGTTCCGTATGTGATACCATCGACGAGACGATTGACTATCTGATGGAAAAAGGCGAGAAAGTCGGCGTTGTAAAGGTTCGTCTGTACAGACCGTTCAGCAAAGAGGCTTTTGTAGCAGCGATTCCAGATTCTGTTAAGTCCATCGCTGTTTTAGACAGGACAAAAGAGCCAGGATCTCTTGGGGAGCCATTGTATTTGGATGTTGTTGCAGCATTAAGGGGAACGAAATTTGAATCTGTAAAGATCACGAGCGGACGTTATGGTTTGGGATCCAAAGATACCACTCCTGGACAGATCATTGCAGTTTATAACAATACAGACAAAGAAAGGTTTACCATTGGTATTTATGATGATGTTACCAACCTCTCCTTGGAAGTAAAGGAAGATCCGGTAACTACACCAGAAGGAACCATCAACTGTAAGTTCTGGGGACTTGGCGCAGATGGTACGGTTGGTGCAAATAAGAACTCTATCAAGATTATTGGAGACAACACAGATATGTATGCACAGGCATACTTCGATTATGACTCCAAGAAATCCGGCGGCGTTACCATGTCCCACCTGCGTTTTGGTAAGAAAGCAATCAAGTCTACCTACCTGATTAAGCAGGCAAACTTCGTAGCATGCCATAATCCTTCCTATGTGCGCAAGTACAATATGGTTCAGGAATTAGTGCCAGGTGGAACTTTCCTTCTGAACTGCTCTTGGACACCAGAAGAGTTAGAGACACATTTACCTGGACAGGTTAAGAGATATATTGCAGAAAATGATATTCAGTTCTATACCATCGACGGTATCAAGATTGGTAAAGAAATCGGACTTGGCGGACGTATCAACACCGTGCTCCAGTCTGCATTCTTCAAACTTGCCGCTATTATTCCAGAGGAGCGTGCCATCGAGCTGATGAAGGCTGCTGCTAAGGCAACTTATGGCAAGAAGGGCGACAAGATCGTACAGATGAACTACGATGCAATTGATTCTGGAGCAACTGGCGTGGTCAAGATTGATGTGCCTGCAAGCTGGAAAGACGCCCAGGATGAGAGCTTTGCTAAGGTTGCAACTGGAGACAGGCAGGATGTTGTTGATTTTGTAAATGATATCCAGATCCCAGTCAATGGACAGGAAGGAAACAAGATTCCTGTATCTGTTGTTAAGAAGTATGAAAATGGACAGACTCCGTCTGGTTCCGCTGCATTCGAGAAGCGCGGCATTGCCGTTGATGTTCCAGTATGGAATCCAGAGAACTGTATTCAGTGTAACATCTGTTCCTATGTATGTCCTCATGCAGTTATCCGTCCGGTAGCTATGACAGAGGAAGAAGCATCTAAGGCTCCAGAAGGAATGCAGACCCTCGCCATGACAGGTATGCCAGAGTACAAGTTCAGCATGACTATCTCTGCACTTGACTGTACCGGATGCGGCTCCTGTGCAAACGTATGTCCCGGCAAGAAGGGTGAGAAGGCTCTTACTATGCAGAACTGTGAAGCAAATGTGGGCGAACAGGCATACTTTGACTATGGTCTGACTGTAGAGAAGAAGATTGATGTAGTAGAGAAATTCAAAGAGACTACCATAAAGGGCTCCCAGTTCAAACAGCCATTGCTTGAGTTCTCAGGAGCTTGCGGCGGATGTGGTGAGACACCTTATGCAAAATTGATTACACAGTTGTTTGGTGACAGAATGTATATTGCAAATGCAACTGGATGTTCCTCTATCTGGGGTAACTCCTCACCTTCCACACCATACACTGTAAATGAGAGAGGACAAGGTCCGGCATGGTCTAACTCCTTATTTGAGGATGCGGCTGAGTTTGGTTATGGTATGCTGTTAGCTCAGAAAGCGATCCGGGGCAAATTAAAGAGCAAGATCGAAGCCCTTGTTGCAGATGGCAAGAATGCAGACGTTGCAGCAGCAGGAAAAGAATGGTTGGATACCTATACCGTTGGCGCATTGAATGGCAGCGCAACTGATAAGCTGGTTGCAGCTTTGGAGGCTTGCGGATGTGATGCTTCCAAGGAAATCCTTGCTGAGAAAGACTTCCTGGCTAAGAAATCCCAGTGGATCTTTGGTGGTGACGGATGGGCATACGACATCGGATTCGGCGGTGTTGACCATGTTCTTGCAAGCGGACAAGATGTCAATGTTATGGTATTCGATACAGAAGTTTATTCCAATACTGGCGGACAGTCCTCCAAGGCTACACCAACTGGAGCAATTGCACAGTTCGCAGCAGGCGGAAAAGAAGTGAAGAAGAAAGACTTGGCTTCTATCGCTATGAGCTATGGCTATGTATATGTGGCACAGATCGCTATGGGCGCTGACTACAATCAGTGTATCAAGGCAATTGCAGAGGCAGAGGCTTATCCGGGACCATCCCTGATTATCGCTTATGCTCCATGTATCAACCATGGTATCAAGGTTGGTATGAGCAAGGCCCAGACAGAAGAGAAGAATGCAGTGGAAGCTGGCTACTGGCACAATTTCCGCTTCAATCCTCAGTTGAAGAAGGAAGGCAAGGCAGCATTCTCCTTAGACAGCAAGGCGCCGACTGGAGATTACAAGGCATTCTTAAATGGAGAAGTTCGTTACAATGCACTTGCAAGATTCAATCCAGAGAGAGCAGAAGAATTGTTTGCTGTTTCTGAAGAGCATGCAAAAGAGCGTTACGAATACCTGAATAAGTTAATTACCTTATATGGAGAGAAATAAGATTTTTGACCTGAAAATCTCCATGGATATGGGTTTTTGATTTTATTAATATTATTTTAGGGTGTGCGCAACATGAAAGTGTTGCACACACCCTAATTGCATTAATACAATAATAAAACTTCCATGTTATGGTTGTTAAATTATTTTGAAACCAATTCTTTTAAATGTGTCTCTACAAGGGCATTAATGAGATTTCTGTATGCAGGGGACAAGTGTCTATAATTTTCAATCAAATCCTTTTCTGTGGGTGACAATGTTTCTTCACTTTGGTTTTCCAGTGGATAGGGAATGTCTGTGAAATCTACCAGATAATCAAATGTAATTCCCACAGATGATGGAGAAAATTTGGAAAGCTTTGCTATTTCCATTTATGACAGGACAGACCGGCTACTCAAACATGCGGTGTCATAGGAACCGGCGCGGCTGCGGCAGTTGTGACGGTATCAACCGCAGGGATTACCCTGGGATGGAGAAGAAAACGCAGGGGATAAAATACACAGTAATTTGGAAAACATTCCGGTTTCAAGGCTCGCAAGCGGGTTTTGGCATATTCCTATCATACCCAAGTGCCGCCCATGATTCCACTGGGCGGCACTTGGTATCACGAAAGTCACGCGTATTCTGCGTCAAATTATAAAACGCCTCCGGCAAATTGCAGAGGAACACAGAAGAAGTTTTTACACTTTACATGATGTGTCCAAAAGCAAGTATGCCGGAGGCGTTGTTATTGCCAAATCCAGGAATCTTAGGTATAATTTTAACCAACAGAATACGCGTGGCTTTCTGATATTGTGAAATGAGGGAAATGGGAAAATTCAAAAAATGGAATAGATTGATTTTTTTGTGAAGGGAAACTATAATGGGTTTATCTGAAAATATATCGAACGGGCAAAAGAAGCGTTATCGAATTGTAGACGGCAAAAGGCTGCGGCTGGGATATACCACTGGAAGCTGTGCAGCGGCAGCGGCGAAAGCGGCGGCGCTTATGCTGTTGTCTGGAAACAGGGTGGAATATGTGGATTTGTTGACCCCTGGAGGGCTTACCTTTCACTTGGAAGTGCTGGATGTGACACAGGGCAAAACCTTTGTATCCTGTGCAGTTATGAAAGATGCTGGAGATGACCCAGATATTACAAATGGCATCCTGGTATATGCCAAAGTCTCCAAGGAGAAAGAAACGTCCCAACCACGTATTCGAATTGTTGGAGGCGCAGGGGTTGGGATTGTTACAAAGCCAGGATTGCAACAGCCTGTGGGCGAACCGGCAATTAACCAGGTGCCCAGGCAGATGATCCTACAGGAATTGGAACATTTTTGCCGGGCTTATCAATACACAGGCGGATTGGAAGCAGAGATTTCTGTGCCAGGTGGAGAAAAGCTTGCAGAACAGACGTTTAATCCAAGATTGGGAATCATGGGTGGTATTTCTATCTTGGGAACTACAGGTATTGTGGAGCCTATGAGTGAGTCCGCATTGATTTCCAGTATACGTTTGGAATTAAAACAGCAGGTGGAATTAGGCAGGAAAAGCCTGGTTGTGACGCCTGGAAACTATGGACAAGCATTTTTGCAAAAGCATTTTCCCCTACAGGTGGACGAAGGAATCAAATGCAGTAACTTTATAGGGGAGACTATTGATCTGGCAATCGAACTTGGAATAGAAAACCTTCTCTTTGTCGCCCATATTGGAAAATTTATTAAAGTTGCCGGGGGGATTTTCCAGACCCATTCTAAGAATGCTGACGCCCGGTTGGAAATCTTGACGGCAAATGCAGTCCTTGCAGGCGCAGGACAACCGCTCTTGACAGAGCTGATGCAGGCAGTTACCACGGAAGAAGGCATTCGCCTGCTGGAGCAGGCTGGATATCTGGAACAGTCCATGGAACATGTGATGGAACGAATTCAGTTTTATCTCAGAAGACGCAGTTTTGGCAAGATCAACCTTGCCGCCGTGGTGTTTTCCAGCGAGCTTGGAAAACGCAGGGGGGGAAGCGGTGAATTAGGGCGCACAGGGAATGCAAAAGAGCTGATAAAAAAAATTAAAATGGAAATAGAAGCGAATCTTGAATTATGAATGGAGAATCAAATGGCTGGAAAATTATATGGCATAGGCGTAGGTCCTGGGGATCCAGAGCTGTTGACGTTAAAGGCAGTGCGGCTTATTCGAGCTTGCCCAGTTCTTGCGGTGCCAGGTTTACGCAAAGAGGAGACAGCAGCATACCAGATTGTAGCGCAGGCAATTCCAGAAATTTCTGGTAAGGAGTGCCTTGCTTTGGATATGCCTATGACAAAAGATAACGAGAGACTGGAAAAAAGCCATAACAAAGCTTTTGAACAGCTTCGTCAGGTAATGGAACAAGGAAAAGACATTGCATTTCTCACTTTGGGAGATCCCTGTATTTATTCGACCTATCTCTATCTGCATCGCAGGGCAGCAGGCGCAGGGTATGAGACGGAGATCATCAATGGAATCCCATCTTTTTGCGCGGTTTCTGCAAAGCTAAATCAGGGATTGGTAGAAAAATCCCAGATGCTTCATATTATCCCATCGACTTATGGGATGGAGGAAGGGTTAAAGCTGTCAGGCACCAGGGTATGGATGAAGACCGGAAAAAAGCTGGGTAAGCTTAAGGAAAAGCTTCAGGCAGAAGTTTCTGATAAGAAGGGGCAGCAGGTGTCTATGGTTGAAAATTGTGGAATGAAGGAAGAACATATTTATCGAGAATTGGAAGAAATTCCCGAACATGCCAGTTATTATACACTGATGATTGTAAAGGAGCAGGAAAGATGATTTATTTTGTAGGAGCAGGAAGCGGGGCGTGCGACCTGATCACAGTCCGGGGGCAGAGGCTGCTGCGGCAGGCAGATGTGATAATTTATGCAGGTTCTCTGGTAAATCCACTGCTGTTGGAAGAAAAAAAAGCGGATTGCATCGTGTATAACAGTGCAGCTATGACATTGGAAGAGGTACTGGAAGTTATGAAGGCCGCAGAGCAGGCAGGGCAGACGACCGTCCGTCTCCACACCGGAGACCCTTGTCTTTATGGTGCTGTCCGGGAGCAAATGGATCTGTTGGAGGAGGCAAAGATTCCATATGAGTATTGTCCAGGCGTCAGTTCTTTTTGCGGCGCTGCATCGGCACTGAATCTGGAATATACACTGCCCGATGTATCCCAGAGTGTGATCATTACTAGAATGGCGGGAAGAACGCCTGTCCCAGAAAAAGAAGAGATTGCTTCCCTTGCGGCGCATCAAGCTACAATGGTCATTTTTTTAAGTGCCGGAATGTTAGGACAGCTCAAAGAACGCCTGCTTGCCGGAGGTTATTCAAAAGAAACGCCTGCAGCCATTGTCTATAAAGCGACCTGGGTTGAGGAGGAAGCTTATATATGCACAGTGGATACGCTGGCAGAGACGGCAAAAGCACATGGCATTACGAAGACCACGTTGATTATTGTGGGCGATGTGGTAACACATAGCAGGTATCAGAGAAGTAAATTGTATGATCCTGGATTTGAGACAGGATTTCGCAGAAAAAGGTGAGGATCCTTTCGAGATAGATTGGAGTAAAATGGAAGAGCAGGAAATTCGAATTTCTATGATAAGCTTTACAGAAGCAGGAGCTTGCCTTGCAAAGAAGATAAAATCTATTTTGGAGTCCCATGCAGAGGATTGCATGGAAGAAAAGAAAAGTTCTTTGGAATCTTTGCCTGGGATTTATGTCCACCATGCACGGAGTGGGCAAGAGGAAGGGGCACGCGTCAAAATAACCGTATTTATCCAGAGAGGCAAAGAGCTGGCACAGCCTGTAAAAGAGTGGTGCAAACAGGCATTTTCCCAGTCCCATGTCTTGATCTTTGTGGGCGCCGTTGGAATTGCAGTTCGTCTGATCGCCCCGTTTCTTAGAGATAAATTTCAAGATCCTGCCGTATTGGCAGTAGATGAGCAAGGGAACTATATGATTCCCATATTGTCTGGACATGTGGGAGGAGCCAATGCATGGGCGGTTTACCTGGCAAGAGAGCTGGGAGCAGTTGCAGTGGTTACCACGGCGACGGATTTATATGGAAAATTTGCAGTGGATGTATTTGCAGCAAGGAATGGGCTTGTCATGACAGAC
The DNA here is from genome assembly GCA_951801955.1 of uncultured Lachnospiraceae bacterium. GTDB lineage: Bacteria > Bacillota > Clostridia > Lachnospirales > Lachnospiraceae > Petralouisia. The sequence continues at coordinate 85,181 of CATOOV010000003.1, read as the reverse complement.
CGGGTGTTGGCAAAGGAAATCTCTGCGGCTGTCCTGGCGGGAGAAAAGGTTGGGTTTTACTGTGAAGGAGAAGTTTTGGGAGAACTTCCCAAAGAGCTTGCCTGTACGGGAGAAAATTACAATCCCTCTGAGGATTTTCAAATTTCGGGAGAACTTCCCAAAGAGCTTGCCTGTACGGGAGAAAATTACAATCTCTCTGAGGATTTTCAAATGCCAGAGAGATTAAAGAGAAGGAAAAAGGGATTAGAAAATCCTGGAAAACAGGAATTAAAAGGACAGGAATTGGAAACATATGGAATTAAAGTAGGAATCCATAAGGGAAGAAAGGATAAGACCCTTTTTTTACATCCCAAAGTTTTAGTTCTAGGCATTGGCTGTAAGAAGGGAAAATCTATGGATGAACTGGAAGGTTTCATAAAGAGGAAATTTACAGAATGGGAAATTGCCTGGGAAAGTGTTGGCGCTGTGGCGTCTGTAGAGCAAAAACGGCAGGAACAAGGGCTTTTGGATGTTTGCCGTAAGTGGAACATTCCTTTTTATACTTTTTTGCCAGGGCAGTTGGCAGAGGTTTCGGGAAACTTTACAGAATCCAGTTTCGTCATGCAAACCATAGGGGTAGGAAATGTCTGTGAACGTGCGGCAGTGCTTGGCGCTGTGGAACTTGCAAAAAGGCAAAAAGCAGCATTGTATCATCAAAAGCGGCGGCTGTCTGAGAAGTCTGGAACAAATCCCCAAAAGCAGACGGAATTATTCGCATTAAAACGACAGGAACCGTTCGGACTGCCAGAATTGATACAACAAAAAACAGCAGAAAATGGAATTACGCTTGCTTTGGCCATGATAGATTGGAGTGTGGAATTTGAGTAGATTGTATGTGGTTGGAATTGGTCCGGGAGCCTATGAAGAGATGACGATACGCGCAGTACGTACCTTAGAGCAGTGTCAAGTGATTGTGGGCTATACGGTATATGTGGAGCTTGTGCAGAAATATTTTCCAGGAAAAGAATACCTTACAACTCCCATGCGCCAGGAGATAAAACGCTGCCGCCTTGCTTTGGAAAGCGCTGAGGCAGGAAAGGTTACGGCGATGATTTGCAGCGGCGACGGAGGGGTGTACGGTATGAGCGGTGTGTTGCTGGAACTGTGTGCAGATTATCCGCAGGTATCTTTGGAGATGGTGCCGGGAGTTACAGCCGCTGTCAGCGGGGCGGCGCTTTTGGGGGCACCATTGATGCATGATTTTGCAGTTATCAGCCTCAGTGACTTGATGACGCCTTGGGAAGTGATTGAAGGAAGGTTACAATCCGCGGCAAAGGGGGATTTTGTGATTTGCCTGTATAATCCCTCCAGCAAGAAGAGGGCAGATTATCTAAGACGTGCCTGTGATATTTTACTGCAATACCGAAAAGACGATAATCTGTGCGCCACAGTCAAAAATATCGGAAGAGAAGGGACATGCACAGAACTTTACACTTTAAAAGAACTTAGAGACGTACAGGTTGATATGTTTACTACCGTGTTTGTGGGGAATTCCTCCACAAAGGCAGTCAATGGCAAACTCGTAACGCCTAGGGGATATCAAGACACTGCGCTGTTGCAGGTACAGGACGGAGGAGAGAAGTGCGGGAAATATTGATATTTTCAGGAACCAGCGAGGGCAGGGTTCTTGCGGGGAAATTGGCAGAGCGTGGTTTTTTTGTAACGGTTTGTGTTGCTACAGATTATGGTCAGGAAGTGATGGGGCAGGAACAAAAAAATCCGTTTGTCCAGGTACGCATAGGGCGGATGGACGTAATGCAGATGGAACAATTGATCGGCAGCAAACCTTGGTATGCCGTGGTGGACGCCACCCATCCTTTCGCAGAGGAAGTGACCAAGAATATTCGGAAGGCATGTGCAAATCAAAAGAAGCACATGCTGCGTCTTTTGCGGAAAGAAGAGGTCGGTCAGGAAGATTCAAAAGAAACAGAATGTAGTGAGAGAGATCATCCTGAAACAGAGTGCCATACCATAGAAAATCTACAGAAAGAAGTTCAGGACAAGGTTGTATATGTAAATTCCACGGCAGAGGCGGTGTCTTATCTGAATCAGACAACAGGAAGAATATTTCTTACAACAGGAAGTAAAGAGCTGGAGGAATATATAAAGGGGATTCGGGACAATTCCAGGCTGTATGTTCGTATCCTGCCCATTGGCGCGGAGGTGGACCGCTGCCGCAGACTGGGTTTAAAGGGAAGGCAGATTATCTGTATGCAGGGACCCTTTCGCGAGGAGCTGAATGCGGCAATGCTTTGCCAGATCGGGGCGTCCTTTTTAGTGACAAAGGAAACTTCTAATGCCGGAGGATTTTTGGAAAAGCTTAAGGCAGCAGAACAGACAGGGGCACAAGCCGTTATCATCCGCCGTCCAAAAGAGCATGGATATTCCATGGAAGAAGTTTTGGATAGGCTGGGCATGGAAGAAAAACTGGAATCACAAAAACGAAAACGAAGCGTTACCCTTGCTGGAATTGGGATGGGAAATCCGTCCAATATGACAAAGGAGGTTTATGATGCATGTGAAAATTCCGATCTTATTATTGGGGCGGCAAGAATGTTGGAAACTGTAAAATACATAGAAAAACCAATGAAAAATTTATATCGGTGTGAGGAGGTCATACAATTTCTTGAGGAACATCCAAACTATCAGCAGGTTGTGGTCTTACTGTCTGGGGATATAGGGTTTTACAGCGGGGCGAAAAAACTGCTGCAAGCCTTAGCGCAGGCGGAATCGTACCAGATTCGGCTGCTTAGCGCAGTTCCTTCTGTCGCTTATTTTGCCTCCAGGCTTGGGATGTGCTGGGAGGATCTTCCTCTTTGCAGCGTTCATGGAAGACGGCAGAATCTTGTGGGAATACTGAAACAGTATGGAAGATTATTTACGCTTACAGATGGTGCCAAGGGAGTCCAGAGAATAAGCAGGGAGCTTCTGGAATATGGTTTTGCAGAGACCGAGATGTATGTGGGATGTCAGCTCAGTTATCCTGAAGAGGAAATTCAAAAGGGAACGCCTGGGCAGTTTTTGGGCTATAGCAGGGCTGGAGTTTGCGTGGTAATCCTTTCTCACAGAGGAAATGTCCAGGCACCAGTTACTCATGGGATTCCAGACAAAGAATTTCTTAGGGATAACGTTCCAATGACGAAAGAGGAAGTGCGCAGCGTTTCTCTTTCCAAGCTTGCTTTGACCAGGGAGGCTGTTGTATATGATATTGGGTCTGGAACAGGAAGTATTGCAGTTGAATGTGCAAGACAGGCAATTTTTGGAAACGTATATGCCATTGAGAAAAACAGCAAGGCATTAGAATTGATCAAGAAGAACCAGTACAGGCACCAAGTACAGAATTTGGAAGTAATACCTGGGGAAGCGCCGCAAGCCCTTTGGGGGCTTAAAACCCCTACCCATGCATTTATAGGCGGCGGCGGCGGAAAATTAAATGATATAGCAGAAGTCCTCTGGAAAAAAAATCCGGGGATACGGATGGTATTAAATGTGGTTTCCTTGGAGACTTTAAAAGAGGTTATGGAATTGATGGAACAACATACATTTTCCCATAAGGAAGTCGTGCAGGTATCTGTGGCAAAGGCAAGGGAACTGGGGCGTCATCAGTTGATGATGGGACAGAATCCGGTTTATGTGATTACTTTGCAGAAATGAGGAAATTATGGTAAATAAAGTAAATGGCCAGAAATATTATGAATACACGAAAACCAGCCAAAAGAGAAGAGAAATGCAAGAAACCTCTGAATTCCATATGGATTTGGGAAAACAGGGCGTTATCTATGAAAAGAGTGAAAAGAAACAGGAAAAAACGAATGAAGTGTCAAACGAATCCCCAAGGGAGGGGAACCAGAAAAATATACAGGCAGGCGCTACAGTAGAAATTTCCCACCAGGGTTTTGAAAAGGCGAAGCAGAATCGCCAGCTTCAAGAAATTTCCCAAAAAATTCGGAAATTTGCAGCGGCGGCCGTTGATTTTCTCAAAGTTTTATGGGATAAAGTGTGGAATGACCCTTCTGACACCAAGGAAGAAGAATTTCCAGTGGTTCTGGCAGAGCGCATCGAAGAGGAAGAGGAAAAGAATAGTGCGCAAGGCTTATATGATCTGGAAGGAAAAGATATGCTTACCTGGTCTATCTACAGCCAGGAGGAAATCCGTGCCATTTTTCGGAGAGGAAACCAAAGGGAAATTGAAGATTTTCTCTCAAACCATGGGGAACGGCATCTTGCAAAGAATTCAGATTTGCTGACACAATATGACCGGAAGGGAAGTATCGTCGGAATCAACCGTTCGGATAAAGAGTTAATCCTGCATGGCGATAAAAATCAAATAAAACTTTGATTTCAGATAATTGACGCTACCAGCCTTGTATGTTATGATTATTCCAGGTATGTCATATGACACGCCAAATGGCTATAAAGGGGCGTCCTTTGGGTATATTGTATGACACGCCGGATGGCATAAAGGGATGCCTTGGGTATTGAATTTTGGAAAACCGATGGAAAGGAAGAAATGTTATGGGAATGATAGAAGAATTAAAAGATTTGGGAGTCAATGTAGATGAGGCATTGAAACGTTTAAATAATAACACATCATTTTATGAGAGAATGCTGCGCTCTGTCCCAGGTATGCTGGAAAAAGATCCAGTAAAGACAGACTTTGACGCCAATGATTATGGTGAGGTTTTGGAGAAGGCGCATGCGCTCAAAGGTGCAACCGGCAATTTATCTTTAACCCCATTGTATCAGGCTTATACAGATATTGTGGCTCTTTTGCGTGAAGGCAAACCAGAGGAGGCAAGAAAAATTTTGATTGATGTTCAGCCAGTGCAGCAGGAGATTATAGACGCGATCAATAAATATCCTGCATAAAGATAAAGTAAAAATTGATGTTAAATACATAATTTCTAGGTTCCTGCGATATAATGAACTAAATGTGAAAAGCAGGAGCAAAAGAAATGTGTGGAATTGCTGGGTTTTATCATAGAGAAAAAGATTATGAAAAGGATGGGGCGTTTTATCGTTCCATCCTTGTTGATATGCATGAAAAGTTGTGCCGCAGGGGACCAGATGATGCGGGGATTTATCTGAAGGTCCATTGTGGATTATCCCACAGCCGTTTGTCTATTATCGACTTATCTGGCGGGCATCAGCCCATGGTTCGAAAAAAAGGAGGGCGAACCTGTGCCATTGTGTACAATGGGGAGCTGTATAATGCAAAAGAACTCCGGGATGAGCTGGGAGGAAGGGGCTGGAAGTTTGAGACAACTTGCGATACAGAAGTAATTTTGCTGGGATTTATGGAATATGGGGCAGGTATTGCAGCAAAGCTCAATGGGATTTTCGCCTTTGCAATTTTGGATGAGCAGGACAACAGCCTGTACCTGTTCCGGGATCCGATGGGGGTAAAGCCTTTGTTCTATATAAAAAAAGGGCATGAACTGATCTTTGCTTCCGAAATAAAGGGAATTTTGGCACATCCAGCAGTCATGCCGGAATTGGACAGGGAAGGATTAAATGAGATTTTCGGCATTGGTCCTGCCAGAAGTACAGGGTGCGGCGTTTTAAGAGGGATAAAAGAGGTTTGTCCCGGAGAATATATCACATTTGGAAAAAAACGTTCCCTGCAAAGAAAGGTGTACTGGAAACTGGAAAGCTATCCCCATACGGACCATTATGAGCGCACCATTGAGACCGTTTCAGAATTGGTACAGGATTCCATAAAGCGGCAGATGGTTTCAGATGTGCCCATCTGTACGTTCTTGTCTGGAGGAGTAGACAGCAGTTTGGTGTCCGCAGTCTGTGCCGCAGAGTTAAAGAAACAGGGAAAGCAGCTTACGACCTTTTCTTTTGATTTTGTGGATAACCAGAAGAATTTTAAGGCGAATGCATTTCAGCCTTCCCAAGATCGTCCATTTGTAGAAAAAATGGCGGCGTATATTGGCTCAGACCATCATTTTTTGGAATGTGACAATACAAACCAAATTGAAATGTTGTTTGATTCTGTAAAAGCACACGACTTGCCAGCAATGGCGGATGTGGATTCTTCTATGCTCTATTTCTGTTCCCAGGTGGGCAAAACTCACAAAGTGACTTTGACTGGGGAATGTGCAGATGAGATTTTCGGAGGTTATCCCTGGTTTCACAGAGAAGAATGTTTTCAGGCAAAAACGTTTCCATGGACCATGGATTTGTCCCCCAGAAAAGAATTGTTGTCTGATGAATTTCTGGAATATCTGCGCATGGACGAATATGTGAGGGAAAGTTACCGGCGTTCTGTGGCAGAGACTCCCCGGTGCCAGGAGGACAGTCCCAAAGAGGCAAGAAGAAGGGAAATTTCCTGGCTGAATTTTAGGTGGTTTATGCAGACGTTGTTAAACCGTATGGACCGTACTAGTATGTACAGCGGGCTTGAGGCAAGAGTGCCTTTTGCAGATACCAGGATTGTCCAATATGTGTGGAATGTACCTTGGGAGATGAAAGCGAAGGATGGCGTGGTCAAAAACCTTCTGCGCCAGTCAGGCAAGGGACTGCTGCCAGAGGAAGTGCTGTTTCGCAAAAAATCTCCATATCCAAAGACCTACGACCCACGCTATGAAACTCTGTTAAAGGCAAAGATCCGTGAAATTCTTGAAAATGAAAAGGCGCCAGTCCTTATGTTTTTAGACCGCAAAAAAGTAGAGGCATTTTTGCAGAAATCCTCTGACTATGGGAAGCCCTGGTATGGCCAGTTGATGGCTGGACCACAGTTGCTTGCCTATTTGATTCAGGTCAACGCCTGGATGGAGGAATATAAGGTCAAGGTGCGGTGAGGGACATCCCATTTCGCAAGCATTGAAAAACGATAGTAGTAAAATTTTATGTATTGTGGTACACTTAAAGATAGTAAAGCATAAAAGTGACAGTAATCGCCAGAGGCTTCTCCCCAGTGAAAGATTTTTCTGGTGAGATTATAGAATACAAAAGGAGATGATACCATGTTAGAAACAGGGGCAAAAGGTTGTCAGGAACTGACAGTAACGAAAGAAGACACAGCCGTTGTACATAAGAGCGGCACTTTAAAAGTACTTGCAACCCCAAGAATGGCAGCGTTAATGGAGGAGACGGCATGGAAAAGCGTTGCCGATGATCTGGAACCAGGGATGGGAACCGTAGGAATCCGGCTGGAATTAGATCATCTGGCGCCTACGCCGATAGGTATGAAAGTACAGTGTGAATCCGTGCTGGAGAAGGTAGAAGGCAGAAAATTAACCTTTTCCATTATGGCAAAGGATGAAAAAGGGATTATTGGAAAAGCAGTGCATGAAAGATTTGTGATAGAGGAGGAAAAATTTCAAAGTAAGGCGGATCAGAAAAATGGTTGAAAAAGATTATATAATGCGCATTACTCATGAAATGGTACGGACTTTATTAAAACTCGTTTTTAATATCGACGAAGTGAAAGAGGAAGAGATTGTATTTGAGAATAAGCAGAGCGGCGATGTTTATCGAAAGCTAAGGCTGATGGCTGAGGATGGCAAGATCAATGAAGCAGAAAATATGCTGTATGGGTATCTGGAATCTGAGGAAGGGATGCGCTATAATCTGGAAAATCTGAAATTATCCCTGTTTTTTTATGATTATCTCAATGGGAAAAGCAATGACTTTTTGGAAGGCTGTGATTATTCCAGAGCGGAAATCCGAGATGGAATCCGCAGTATTATGTTGCGTTATGGTTATGGCGAGCTTGCCGACACCTGGGGGGAGAGCTGGTAGGGGGCGTACATGGATGAGAGAAAAATGAATCTGCCCAGGGTTATGTTTGCAGCGCCTGCCAGCGGAAGCGGCAAGACTTTGATTACCTGCGGATTTTTAAAAGCGTTGAAAAATCGGGGGGTTCATGCTGCTTCCTTTAAATGCGGGCCAGATTATATTGATCCCATGTTTCACCAGACAGTACTTGGAATTCCTGCAAGGAATTTAGATACTTTTTTCACAGACACGGAGACGACCAGGTACCTATTTGGAAGGGCAGCAAGAAATGCAGAGATTTCCGTACTGGAAGGTGTGATGGGATATTACGATGGAGCAGGGGCAGATACCACCACTGCTTCTTCTTATGAGCTGGCAAATGTTACAGAAACGCCGGTGATTTTGATTGTCAATGCAAAAGGGATGGGGCTGTCTGTGGTTCCCCTCATCCAGGGATTTATCGGATATAGACAAGACAGCCATATTGCCGGGGTCATCTTAAACCAGGTCTCGTCCATGGTATATAAAAAACTGAAACAAAAGATCGAACAAGAACTTTCTGTGCCTGTATTCGGCTATGTGCCAAGGTGCCCAGAGCTGGTGGTTGAGAGCCGTCATCTTGGTCTTGTCCTTCCAGAAGAAGTTAAGGACATTCAGGAAAAACTGCAGAAATTTTCGGAACTGCTTATAGAGACCGTGGAGATCGAAAAAATCATATCGTGTGCTAAAAAAGCCCCAGAGTTAGAGTGGGGAATGCCAAAAAGCCTGGAATTGTCAATTAAGATTGCAAAAGAAGGAGGGCTTTTTTACGGGAGCCAAGGCACCTCTCAGTTCAGAAAGAAAGAAGAAAACAGATGCATCCACAGGAGCAGGGAAAAAGGACAGGGGTTCCCCCAATATAAACTTCAGGGAAACGTGTGTGCCCTTCAAATTGGAATTGCCAAGGACGAAGCATTTTGTTTTATGTACCAGGACAATTTGGAACTACTCAAAGAACTGGGGGCAGAGCTTGTGTATTTTTCACCTGTACATGATGTTTGCTTGCCCAGCCAGTTGGACGGGGTGATTTTGTATGGCGGATATCCAGAACTGTATGCCAAACGTTTAAGCCAAAACAGTTCTATGCGAAAATCTGTCAAAAACAAGATTAGGCAGGGGCTCCCCTTTCTCGCCGAGTGCGGCGGATTTATGTATTTGCAGGAAAGTATGGAGGATATGGAGGGGAACGTGTGGGAAATGGCAGGCGTATTTGCAGGAAAGGCATATTGGACAAAGAAGCTAGGAAGGTTCGGCTACCTTACCTTGACGGCACGGTCCCATGGTCAGATTTTAAGGCAGGAAGATACGGTCAACGGGCATGAATACCACTATTTTGACTGTACGCAAAATGGCAGTAATTATTGTGCCAAAAAACCGTTTGGCACAAAAGAATGGGAATGTATGCAGGGACAGGGACATTATGCCGCAGGCTTCCCCCATCTGTATTACTATTCCAATCCGAGATTTCTTGCAGGTTTTTTACAGCAATGCAGGAAGTATGCAGCGGCAAGGAGAGAGAACCCTTTTTGTTAAACTATTTTCTAACATAGGGTGCAGACGTCAAAAAAGGAAGGATGGAAAATGAAATTCGAAGAGTGTCTGGAAAAAATTCTTCCCTTGGATGAGAAGGCGAAGGATGCTTGTCAAAAGCGGTGGGACAGTATCGCAAAGCCTTTAAAAAGTTTGGGAAAATTTGAGGAACACTTGGTTCAAATTGCAGGAATCCAGCGGACAAGCCAAATTCATTTCAACAAAAAAGTACTTGTTATCATGTGTGCGGATAATGGCGTGGTGGCGGAGGGGGTAACCCAGACTGGGCAGGAAGTGACAGCAATTGTGGCAGAGAATTTTCTGGATGGGAAGTCTTGTGCAGCCATTATGTGTAAAGATACCAGGACAGATATTTTTCCTATTGATATCGGAATGGCAACAGATACTCCCAGAGTGAGAAAAGAAAAGATTGCCTACGGCACGAAAAATATGGCAAAGGAACCTGCAATGACAAGGGAGGAAGCAATCCATGCCATAGAAATAGGGATTATTTTGGCGGAGGAACTTAAGGCACAGGGATATGATGTGATTGCGACTGGAGAAATGGGGATTGGAAATACAACCACCAGCAGCGCTGTGGCAAGTGTCTTGCTGAAAAAACCAGTAGGACAGGTAACTGGAAAAGGGGCAGGGCTTTCCAGCCAGGGACTGTGTAAAAAAATACAAGTGATTGAAAAGTCCATTGCAAAACATAAGCCCGATGGAAACGACCCAGTTGATGTGCTCTCCAAGGTGGGGGGATTTGACCTTGCCGGTCTTACTGGCCTCTGTTTAGGAGGCGCCGCACAAAAGATTCCTGTGGTGATCGACGGGTTTATTTCCAGTGTAGCTGCTCTTCTTGCCGTGCGCCTCTGTCCCCAGGCAGGGGATTATATATTGGCGTCCCATGTGTCGAAAGAGCCGGCAGGAGCCATGATATTGGAAGCATTAAATAAATCCCCCAGCCTGACATGCGATATGTGTCTGGGAGAAGGGACAGGCGCGGTATCGTTGTTTCCATTGCTGGAAATGGCATTACATATCTATGAAAAAATGAGCACGTTTGCCCAGATTGAAATTGAGGATTATGTGCCGCTGGAATAACAAGATATCAAATGAGGGATGGCTCCCGCCCCTATAGGCGGCGGGCACTTTGCGTATCAGTGGTTGGATTTCTACTGGCGGCGTTCTTGAACATCTGGAGCCTGTCATCTGAGAAGCGTTCCGTGAGAAAATGCAGGGTCTTGTATCGGGGACTGGAAAAAGGAGGCATTATGGTTAGTTTTATCCTAGGGGGCAGCGGCAGCGGAAAATCAGAATATGCGGAAAATCTTGCCGTAAGGCTGAAAAACAAGGAGGAGGAAGGGCATTTCCTGAAATCTACAGATGTCTTATCACACATACAAAAACCACACCTTGTATATCTTGCTACTATGCAGCCACAAGACAATGAGAGCAGGCTGCGAGTCACCCGGCATCAAAAAATGCGCGCCGGCAAGGGGTTTGAGACCAGGGAGTGTTATACCCATATTGAACAACTTTCCATTCAAGAAAATGAGATTTTGCTGTTGGAATGTCTTTCTAATCTCATGGCAAATGAAATGTTTTCGCCAGAAGGAAGAACGATGCAGGCTACTGGGATTGTAAAAGAAGGTATCTGCCGCCTGGCGGAATGCAGCCGCCATCTGGTCGTTGTTGGAAACAATGTCTTTGAGGATGGTATGGAATACGAACAAAGTACCAGAAATTATCTGCAGGAGATGGCAAAAGTACACCAGTTTTTGGGCGAGTATGCAGACCAAGTTGTGGAAGTGGTCTGCGGCATTCCGGTAGAATGGAGGAAGGTATGAGATATATCAATGCCTGTATCATTGCCTTTGCCATGTACTCTAAAATTCCAATGCCAAAGGCAGGCTGGGAAAAAGAAAATATGCGGTATGCCCTTTGCTTCTTTCCCTGGGTGGGAGCTGTGGTTGGCGGTTGTTTTTATCTATGGGGTATTTATGGAAGAGCTATTCCTGTAGGTACTCAATTGTATGCGGTAATTCTCACGGTGATTCCGATACTGGTTACAGGAGGAATCCATATGGATGGTTTTTTGGACACCATGGATGCCTTAAGTTCCTGGCAGACAAAGGAACGCAGGCTGGAAATTTTAAAAGATTCCCATGCGGGAGCCTTTGCAGTTATTGGCGGCTGCATGTATTTTCTTCTCTATTATGGTTTGGTATCAGAATTGGAGACAGAAAATATTTCTATCGTGTCTTTGGGATTTTTTTTCAGTCGCTGCCTCAGCGGTTATGGAGTGACGGTATTTCCCTGCGCCAAAGAAAGCGGGCTTGCCGCAGCTTTTGCAGATGGGGCGGATAAAAAGCGTGCTGGAAATATTTTATTGCTGGAGACGGCTGTTTGTATTGCTGGATTGCTGTGGAACAATGCCTATGCCGGCGGTGTTGTGGTCATGGTTTCTTTTCTGGTTTTTTTTGGGTATTATAGAATGTCGCAGGAGAAATTTGGCGGTATCACCGGGGATCTGGCAGGATGGTTTCTGCAGGTATGTGAATTGCTGCTGCTTGCCGCTGTTGTGGTGATGGAAAAATTGATGTGACAGATTGTGGGAAATTGGAACAAAGTGTGCAAGCCCACCTCAACCCCCCTTGCCTCCATTCTTGGAGGAATGGGGTTGCAGACTTTGCCGCGCCGCGCACAATTGCGCAGCAATCGTTTCAAGAACGCCATCGGCGTTCTTGCTGCGGCAGGAAAGGGGCATGGTTATGATTTTGATTACAGGAGGCGCTTATCAGGGAAAACATAAGGTTGCAAAGAACTTGTACAGGCAAGAAAAGGAACGTCTGAAAGAATCTGTGAGGACAGAGGGAGCAGAGGAACGTCTGAAAGAATGTGCGAGGACAGAGGGAGCAGAGGAACACTTGCCAGACCCTGTGACAGCAGAGGGAGGTACTGGGGATTTGAAACAATTTCAAACAGCAGAGATTATTTTAAAGTTCCATCTTTGGATTCGCAGGCTGATGAAGGAAGAAACAGATCCCTATGTGTGTGTAAAGGAATTGCTGCTGGAAAATCCAGGCGTGATTATTACCTTTGACCAGATTGGATGCGGTGTGGTGCCGATGGATTCCTTTGAGCGGAAATTCCGGGAACTTGCTGGCAGAATGGGGTGCCTGCTTGCTGAGCAGGCGGAGGAGGTCTATCTGGTAAATTGTGGGATTGCAAAGAAAATCAAGTGAATTACCACCAGCAAAAAGGAGCAAAAAATGAGAACAGTAATCTTGATTGTGGAGGATGACAGTGATATAAACCAGATGTTAAGAGAACTTCTGAAAGAGCAGGGATATGGGGCAGTCCAGGCATTTTCAGGTACCGAAGCACTGTTCTGTATGGAAAAACATGTGCCCCAGGCTGTGATTTTGGATCTTATGCTTCCAGGAATCAGCGGGGAAGAAGTTCTTGCCCAGATCAAAAAGGATTATCCGAAAACAGGAGTTATCGTATCTTCTGCAAAAGATGATGTGCAGACCAGGGTCGCCCTGCTGCGTGCTGGTGCAGACGATTTTCTGGTAAAACCTTTTGATACACAGGAGCTTTTGGCACGAATCGAAGCTGTACTGCGCCGCAGGGCGGATTTTGGGGAAATTACAAAATCTTCAGAAAACGATGGAATCTTAGAGTACAAAAATATAAGAATCCAGCAGGAAAATCACCTGGTATATGCCGCGGGGCAGGAAATCTCATTGACAAAACGGGAATATTTGATCCTGGAGCTTTTGATGAGCCATCCGGGAAAGGTTTTTACGAAAAGCAATATTTATGAATCTGTCTGGAATGAAGAATTTTTGGGGGAGGAAAACGCAGTAAACGTCCATATTAGCAATATCCGTCAAAAATTGTCGAAAGTCTGTCCAGAGGAAACTTACATACAGACTGTCTGGGGCATTGGATTTAAGATGAAATAAAACCAAAATCTTTATACTTTCTTTATACTTTTCCTAAAGTTTCTAAAAAATCCATTGTTAAACTGTATTTGTAAAAAAGAAAAGGCAGACAGGGAAACGATGGGACAAAGAGCCGGAAAAACAACCGGACAGACCAGCGTACAGGGAGCCTGGCAAGCAGCCATACAGACATGTGCTGTTTGGAATAGGAAGGTAAGAAACTAGGAGGAAATGTATGGATTATGTATTGAAGACAGAAGGAATTTCCAAGATATATGGAAAACATACTGTGGTAGACCATGTCAGTATGCATGTAGAAAAAGGAAATATCTATGGGTTTATTGGGAAAAACGGGGCGGGGAAGACAACCTTTATGCGTATAGTGGCAGGGCTTGCTGCTCCAGCAGAAGGGCAGATGGAATTGTTTGGTTCGAAAGAGTTGGAAAAGCAGCGGGTGCGCATTGGTACACTGATTGAACAGCCAGGTCTTTATGAAACAATGACAGCGCGAGATAATATGGAGATTATACGCCGGAATTATGGAATCACAGAAAAAAATGCCGTGGATGAAATTTTGGAATTTGTAGGCTTGTCCCAGGCAGGAAAGAAAAAGGTGAAAAACTTTTCCCTAGGCATGAAACAGAGAATGGGAATTGCCATTGCTTTGTTTCGAAATCCAGATTTTTTAATTTTAGATGAACCCATTAACGGGCTGGATCCAGAAGGGATTAAAGAAATCAGGGATTTATTGTTAAAACTCAACCAGGAAAAACAGATTACCATATTGATATCCAGCCATATTTTAGGAGAATTGTCAAAAATAGCTACCAACTATGGAATTATCAAAGATGGCGCATTGATTGAGGAATTTCCGGCAGAGGAACTGAAAGCAAGGTGCAGAAGGTGCCAGAAACTGGTGGTGGATGATGTAGCGCGTGCCGTTGCAATTTTAGAAGACAAATGCCATATTACCAGCTATGATGTGCCAGAAAATAATCTGATTCGGGTGTTTGAAAGTCTGGACGCTTCTTGGGTGCTGAACCGGGAATTGATTCAAGGGGGCATTAATCTCAAGGAAAGTTATCTTGCAGGGCAAGATTTGGAAGGGTATTTTATGGATTTGCTGGGAGGTGAAACACATGCTTAATTTGCTGGGTGGGGAAGCTTACAAATTGAGAAAAGGGAAATCACTGTTTGTGGGCATCTTGGTGGCAGTAGCAATTGTATTGCTGCTCTATGGTTCCCTCTATATGATTGATAAAATTAATCAGGGAGAACTTGCCAATGGCACAGGCGGAATTGCCGTATATGAAAGTGGTGGGAGTGTACAGGAAGATGGTAAATCTGACTCCATGATGGAACAAATTGGTATTGAAGGCGTACTGCAGCAGATGTTTGGAGGGCATTTTGTGGGACTGATTCTTGCCGTTCTTGTAAATATGTTTGTGATACGGGAATATCATGCAGGAGCTATAAAAAACCTGGTAGGAAAAGGGTATTCCAGGAGGATTGTTTTTTTCAGCAAATTGTTGTCGAGCATTGTGTTGTCAGTGATATTCCAGATTGTGGTAAGTGCGGTAAGTATACTAATAGGAATTCCTTTTTTGGGATCTAAGGGGTTGTCACTGACTATATGGAAGGACGTAGCAACTTATGCAGGATTACAATTGATGTTTGGGATTACAATTACAGGATTTTTTGTAATGATAGGAGAATTTACCAGAAACCTTGCGGCAGGGATTGCCGTGAGTATCGGCATCCTTTTATTTTCCACTACCCTTACAGAAGTTTTGGATCTTATGTGCCATAAGATTGACTTTAAACCGTCCGATTATTGGATCTTGAATCTTATCCCAAAATGTCCGTTGACAGAGTTTGAGACAGAATTTTTAGTACGGGGCGTGCTGGTATCGGTCGTTTGGTTTTTCCTTGCGGTAATGCTTGGGGCAGTCCATTTTACAAAGGCAGATATCAAGTAATTTATCTCATCGGAGAAGACGAGGAATATGGAACAAATCTTAGGGATATTGGCGATATTTTTTGCCGCAGGCATGGGGATATTACTGATCCGTGCCTGGTGTTACAAAAAACAGATTGACCATATCAGGAAACAGTTATTATTTCTGGAAACAGAGGACAGTAATTTTTTGCTGACCTCTGTTTGTGCTGTGGGAAAAACAAAAGAAGTCATCCGCTGTTTGAACCGGGTGCTGGAAAAATTAAGGGGCGAGGTCCGAAGCCTTCAAAGAACCAATCAAAGTTATCGGGAAAGCATTACCAGCATTTCCCATGATATCCGTACGCCTTTGACCTCAATTAAGGGATATATCCAGATTTTAAAGAAGTCTGATGCCTCTCCAGAGAAGAAAGCGGAATATTTAAGGGTCGTGGAACGCAGGCTGGAAGAATTAAATTGTATGTTGAATCAGCTTTTTGAATATGCAAGGCTGGAAGCAGGAGAAATCTGTCTGCATATGGAAAAATTCCATGTGGGAAATCTGTTTGCAGAGATTATTTCCATGTTTTATGAGGATTTTTCCACACAGGGGCAGGAGCCAATAATTGAAATTGCACCAAGGGCGATGTATATTCAGGGGGACAAACATGCTTTTTCAAGGATTCTGGAAAATCTTATCAAAAATGCATTGGTGCATGGCATGGGAAAATACTACTTTTCTGTGGAATCCAAAAACGGTCATGCCGTGATTTGTATTGCCAATGAGACAGACTGCATTGATAAAAAGGATCTGGAGCGGATTTTTGAGCGGTTTTACACTACCGACCAATCCAGAGGCCGCAGGACAACAGGGCTTGGGCTTGCCATAGCCAAAGAGTTTACAATCCAGATGGGAGGAAGCATCCAGGCATATCTGAAAAAAGGATATTTTATAGTGGAAGTCTGTTTTCCATTGATTGAGCAGAAGTGATATATTACTCAGACAGCTGAATATTGCAACATTTTACTTGCCCGAATCTCCATCTGCTGCGTTGTACCCCATAAAGAGGGCAGACCATTATCAATCGCTGTAGCACTTGTTACAGCTCGATCTTTTGCCGTGCATATGAAATTTGTTCAGTGTAATTCTATTGTGATATTTAACCGCCTGAGTAATAGAAGTACCAGAATCAGATCAGGGCAGGAAATAGAATTTTACATTTTTTTTATAGTTTATACAAGAAAAATTTATAGTTTTTCACCCAAAATCTGGTATAATGTTCGAATAGGGCAGAGGAAAATGGGTAAAAGCTTTTTTGCGATGCTTGCATCAGCAAAAAAGCTTTTACCCATTTGACGAGCGAAGCGACCTCGAAAATCTTTGATTTTCGAGGCTCTGCCCGAAGGAAAGGGAGAGCAGTGCAAAGAGGCGACTGCCCGTGAGTGAAAGCAACGGAAAGTTCTTTCACGAGGCACTGCGAAGGAAAAATTACCCATTTGGCGAGGGAGGAACAGCCCGAAGGAAAGGGAGAGCAGTGCAAGGGGCGACTGCCCGTAAGTGAAAGAGTAAAGAGAAAAAGCAAGATTTTGCTTGATAGGAGGATAAACGGCGAATGACGGATGAAGAATACTATACTTTTATTCAGCCCTATGAGGATGCAAAGGAGGTAATGCTTGCCAGGCTTCATGTGCTAAAGCATAACTTGTATGGGGTTTCGGCTGGCCAGCCCATCCATAATATTCAAAGCAGAATAAAAAAGAAGGCAAGTTTGGAAGATAAATTAAAGAAAAAAAAGAAAGAACCCACAGTAATGAATGCCAAAGATTATTTGCAGGATATTGCAGGGGTTCGGGTGATTTGTTATTTTGTGGATGATATATATAATCTGGTGGATGCCCTAAAGCGGCAGGCAGATTTGATTGTGGTACGGGAAAGCGATTATGTGAGGAAGCCAAAACCCAATGGCTATCGCAGTTACCATGTGATTTTAGGAGTCCCTGTGTATTGTCTGGACGGAATGGAATATTTTCCGGTGGAAATCCAATTTCGCACGATGTCCATGGATTTCTGGGCAAGCATGGAGCATCGGATTCTCTATAAGATGGAGCGGGATGACAGGGATAATATTGCGACAGAATTAAGGAACTATGCAGATATGCTGGTGGAAATCGAAAGCAGGTTTGAGATACACAGTGAAAAAAAACAATGCCAAAATCAACAAAAAGCGGTATAGGGGTGAGTACAGGATGAACGATTTTGAGAGACAAAAAATACAAAAAGAGAAAGCAGGTAGAATAAAATTACTTTGTATTTCCTGTGCACAAAGATGATGTATGTGGTAATTAATTCTACGATTTCTTTATTTCTGGGGATTTTGCTGGATCTCCTGATTGGAGATCCCAAAGGCTGGTATCATCCTGTAATGGCAATTGGGTGGCTGATTACGAATCTGGAAAATTTTCTGCGTGGTGTGTTTCCAAAGACAAAAATGGGAGAGCGTATGGGTGGATGTCTGCTTGCTGTGTTGGTTGTTTCCATATCAACACTATTTCCAGCATTGTTTTTGATTTTGTGTTATAATGTTCATGCAGTAATGGGTATTTTGGCAGAAACGGTAATGTGTGCGTCAATGTTAGCGGCAAAATCATTGAGAACAGAAAGCATGAACGTGGGATATGCCTTGGAACAGCAAGGATTACATGCAGGGAGGAATGCCGTCTCTATGATTGTGGGGAGGGACACACAAAAGCTGGATGAAGCAGGCGTTGTGAAAGCAGCAGTAGAGACTGTTGCAGAAAATACCTCTGATGGTGTGGTAGCCCCATTGCTATTTATGTTATTTTTTGGCGCTGTGGGAGGTTTTTTTTACAAATCCATCAATACCATGGATTCTATGGTGGGATATAAGAACGAAAAATATCAGTATTTTGGAACAGCGGCGGCAAAGTTGGACGATTTTGCCAATATCGTTCCTGCAAGGGTCAGCGCTATTATGATGATTGCTGCCTGTGGGTTTTGTGGGATGGACATGCAGGGTGCCTTGCGGGTGTTCCTTCGAGACCGCAGGAGTCATGAGAGTCCCAATTCTGCCCAGACTGAGTCGGTGATGGCGGGAGCCTTACGGGTACAGCTTGCAGGGGACGCATGGTATTTTGGAAAGAAGCATACAAAGCCAACCATTGGGGACGATATCCGTTCAATCGAGATTGGGGATATCAAGAGGAGTAACCGTTTGATGTATGGTACTTTATTTTTGACAGGGACGGTGGTACTGGTAGGCAAATGCGGGGTGATTTTGTGTTGCCTGTAGAATCGGGAACAATGATAGGAGGATTTCATATTCATGTATTTACATGGAGGGGATGTGTACAGCCATCCCAATATGATAGATTTTTCTGCAAATATCAATTTTCTTGGCGCACCCAAATCTGTGGTGGAAGCCGCAAAATCTGCGATGGATGGGATTTGCCATTACCCGCAGGCGGACTGTAAACGGCTGCGGCAGGCAATTGCATCGCTGGAACAGACACAAGCAGGGCAGGTTGTCTGCGGCAATGGCGCGGCAGAGGTGATTTTTTCCTTGGCGTTGGCAGAAAAGCCGAAAAAAGCCATGGTGTTTGCCCCTACCTTCCAGGAGTATGAGCAGGCTTTGCGAAGTGTGGGGTGTGAAGTGGTTTATGAAACATTGAGGGAAGGATACGGATTTCAGATCAGGGAGATTCCCAAAAAGTTAGATCCGACAATTGATATGTTATTCCTCTGTAATCCGAACAATCCCACGGGGACATTGACAAGGCAAGACCTGTTAAGAAGGCTGCTTTTTCAGTGTGAACAGAACGGTATCCTTCTGGTGGTGGATGAATGTTTTTTTGATTTTGTGGAACAGAAGGAAAAGAACCAGTCTATGAAAAGGTATTTGAAGGCTTCAAAACTTTTATTTATTGTAAAAGCCTTTACAAAGACTTTTGCAATTCCAGGGCTCCGGCTGGGGTATGGGCTGTGTAACAATCCTCAAATCCTGGAACGGATGCATGCCGTGACACAGCCCTGGAATGTATCTGTTCCTGCGCAGGAAGCAGGGATTGCAGCCGCAGGAGAACCTTTATTTTTAGAAAAAACCAGACAGGCAGTGACGAGGGAAAAGCAGTTTTTGTTAGAACAGCTTTCTATTTTTTTGCCAAGAGGAGAGGATAGGGGAAACCTGGAAAAAAGAAGCGTACAGGGAAGCTTAGAAAGCAGTCAATTTTTTATTGAACTATATGGACATGCGGCGAACTTTATCTTTTTCCGCAGCATTCCAAAGTTGGACCAGGAACTAATGAGATATAAGATTCTGATTCGAAACTGCAGCAATTTTCCAGGACTTTCGGAAGGGTGGTATCGGATTGCAGTACGCACCAGGGAAGAAAATAAGAAATTAATTGCGTGTTTGAAACAAATAAAAGAAGAAATTGAGAAGAATGAGATATGAGGTTACTTGCATATTTCAACAGATAAGGGAGGAAAGAGAAATGAGATATCAGCACATTACGCTGGAAGAGAAAACAGCGATAGAGGAATTGTCAAAACTGGCGTCTGCGATTGTAAAAGAACATTATGACCCCATCCTTGGAAGTGAGCAGAATGACTATATGATTGAAAAATTTCAGTCTGTGAAAGCCCTGACAGAGCAGTTGGAGCATGGATACCAGTATTATATGGTGTATCACAAAGAGCAAGAAAAAGCGGGTTTTCTTGCCTTTTATAAACGGAATCAGGAACTTTATCTGAGTAAGCTTTATCTAAAACGGGAATGCCGAGGCAAAGGTTTGTCGAAGGATATGCTGGAATTTGTCCGTGCCCAGGCAAAACACATGGGCGTATCAACCATCTCTTTGAATGTAAATAAATATAATCCCTCCATAGCAGCTTATGAAAAATTGGGATTTGAGAGAACAGGAGAAGAAAAAAATCCCATTGGAAACGGTTATTTTATGGACGATTATGTCTACAGCCTTAAGGTGTGAAAGTGGCTGCTGTTAAATTTTTTGTATGGCATGTTTGTGCTGGAACCTACACAGGATGGAGGAGATTATGAGAATTGCAGTGATTCAGGCAAGTTCACAGAAAGATAAGAATCCGCTGTTGGTTAAGAGTGTGGAATCTGCAGTGAAAAACCAGGGACACCAGGTATATAATTTCGGAATTTTTCCAGAAGAGACGCTTACTTACAGTTATGTGCAGGTTGCCCTCCAGATCAGTATGTTATTGGAGAGTGGCGCCGTAGATTTTGCAGTTACGGGCTGTTCCTCTGGTCAAGGCATGATGCTTGCCTGCAACAGCCTTCCAGGAATCCTCTGCGGGTATGTGGAGAATCCTTCAGATGCATTTTTATTTGGCAGGATTAATAACGGGAATGCCGTATCTTTTCCATTGGGGCTCAATTTTGGCTGGGCAGCAGAGATCAATCTGCAAAGTACCATGGAGAAACTCTTTGCCGCGCCTTTTGGCAGTGGTTATCCCAAAGAAGAAGCGGCAAGAAAGACACGGGATGCCGAAATGCTAAAAAATATCAATGGTATTTGCAAGCGCAGCCTGACAGAAATCCTTCCCCAACTGGAGGAAGGACTGGTGAGAAGCGCCCTGGGGCGGAAAATGGTATTTGATTTTATCATGGAGTATGGAACAGAGGAATCCTTCAAAACTTGCTTGCAAGCCTTGGTGCTGTAATGGTAGGAGAATAGGAGTATGGCAAAAAATATTATGATACAAGGAACCATGTCCAACGCAGGGAAGAGCCTGGTTACGGCTGGTTTATGCCGGATTTTTAAACAGGACGGCTATCGCGCGGCACCGTTTAAGTCCCAAAATATGGCGTTAAATTCTTTTATCACCAAGGAGGGTCTGGAAATGGGGCGCGCCCAAGTGATGCAGGCGGAAGCAGCAGGGGCGGAGCCGACCGTTTTGATGAATCCTATCTTGCTGAAACCTACAAACGATACGGGTTCCCAGGTGATTGTAAATGGCGAGGTACAAGGTACTATGAGCGCCAGAGATTATTTTTCCTACAAAAAGCAATTGATCCCAGATATTTTGAGCGCGTATCATGTTCTGGAACAACAGTTTGACTATATTGTAATTGAAGGTGCAGGATCTCCGGCAGAAATCAATTTAAAACAAGATGATATTGTAAATATGGGATTGGCAGAGCTTGTGGACGCGCCTGTGCTGTTAGTAGGGGATATAGACAGAGGAGGGGTATTCGCCCAGCTTGCTGGTACAATTCTCCTGCTTGCTCCAGAGGAAAAAGCAAGGATCCAGGGTTTGGTAATCAATAAATTCCGAGGTGACCAGAGTATTTTAGATTCTGGAGTGAAAATGATAGAAGAGATTACCAAAATACCAGTGGTGGGCGTTGTACCCTATATGCAGATAGATTTGGAGGAGGAGGACAGCCTGACAGAGCGGTTTGGAGCCAAAAATAACAAAGGGCTTTTGGATCTCGCGGTGATTCGGCTGCCCAGGATTTCTAATTTTACAGATTTCGCGGCCTTAGAGACGAGCGACAAGGTGAATCTGCGCTATGTATCAAATGTACAGCAGCTTGGCGAGCCGGATATGATTCTTCTCCCAGGGACGAAAAATACAATGGGGGATTTAAAGTGGATGAGGCAGAATGGTTTGGAAACTGCCGTCTGCAAGGCAAGGGACCATGGCTGTGTGATTTTTGGCATCTGCGGCGGTTATCAGATGCTTGGTATAAGCCTTGAAGACCCAGACCAGGTGGAGGAGGGCGGTACCTTGCGGGCAATGGGAATGCTTCCAGTTGTCACTACATTTAGCAAAGAAAAAGTCAGGACCCAGGTGGCTGGACATTTTGCAGGGCTTTGCGGGACATTAGGACCCTTATCGGGAATGGAACTTTCCGGTTATGAAATCCACATGGGAGTGACGACAGTTTGTGGTAAAGAAAGCACAGTTCCCATGGCAGAAATCAATGCTATGTCTGGGAATAGGCAAAAGCACACCATGGACGGCTGCTGTCAGGGAAATGTCTATGGAACTTATATCCATGGGATTTTTGATGAAGACGGCATTTTAAATGCGCTACTTACATCCCTTGCAGAATATAAAGGGATTTCCCTTGAAAACCTTGCCAAAGTCAGCCGGAGAGAGTATAAAGAAGCCCAATATGACCTTCTCGCGGATACTCTTAGAAAACATCTGGATATGGAAAAAATATATCAGATTATGGGAGGAGAATATGAAAATAAAATTAGAACAAGTGCTGCCCGAAGAAATTGAAGCACGCAGTTTTGAAATGATCACGCAGGAATTGGGGAATATGAAGATAGATGAGCGGTATGCCCCAATTATCAAACGGGTTATCCATACCACGGCAGATTTTGATTATGCCAAGAATCTTATCTTTTCCCCCAACGTAGTGGAGCAGGCGCTCGATGCATTAAAACAGGGCGCTTGCCTGGTCACAGACACCCAGATGGCAAAAGCAGGCATCAATAAAAAGGCATTGAAGGGATTGGGCATAGAGGTTTATAATTTTATGGGAGACGAGGATGTGGCCGCGCTAGCAAAAAAAAATGGGACGACCCGCGCAGTGGCGTGTATGGATAAGGCGGCAGCTTTGAGACAGCGTGTGATCCTTGTGGTCGGAAATGCGCCGACTGCGCTGATTCGTACCTATGAACTGGTACAGGAGAAAAAATTTTTGCCAAAACTGATCATCGGCGCCCCAGTAGGATTCGTCAATGTGGTGCAGTCCAAAGAACTGATAGAATCCCTTCCCGTCCCATATATCATTGCAAAGGGTAGGAAAGGAGGCAGCAATGTAGCTGCAGCCATTGTAAACGCGCTGTTATACCTGTTGTATGACCGTGAAAGCTTAATATAAAAAGAACAAGATAAGTATAAGAATAGATGGCGATTGTTATTGTACTGGAAATTCCAAATAATTTGACGATATATGCCTATGGAGAAAACGTATGAATTTAAAAATGGCAGGAATTGATTTTACCATGGCTGACATTGAAAAAAGGCAGTGTTTTTCTTTCACCAAAAAAGCAATGGCAGACGCAATGGAGCAAATGAAAAAAAAAGAAGAAATCCGAGGCTGTGTGTTCCTTTCCACCTGTAACAGAATGGAGTTATGGCTCAGTTTAAGGGAGGGGGCACGATTGATGCTTCCTGACTTTTTGTGTGCCCTGAAAGGGTTGTCGGCAGAACAATATAAAAAATATTTGGTGGTCCGGGAAAATGAAGAAGCCGTGGAACACCTGTTTTATCTAAGTGCAGGGATGAAATCCCAGATTGTAGGGGAAGATCAGATTTTAACCCAGGTCAAAGAGGCGCTTGCATTTGCCAGGGAACAGGAAGGCACGGACCGGATACTAGAAGTACTGTTCCGCATGGCGGTTACAGCTGCAAAACAGGTAAAGACCAAAGTATCTATGGACAAAGCAAATTTTTCAGCGGCGCATCATGCGGTAAGTTTTTTGAAAAGCCGGGGAGTAGAATTTACCCGAAAAAACTGCCTTGTGATTGGAAATGGGGAAATGGGCAAACTGACTGCGCAGGCATTGATGGAGGAGGGGGCAGATGTCACTGTCACTGTGAGGCAGTATCGAAGCGGTGTAGTAAATATCCCCAGAGGAGCCAAAAGAATTGATTATGGCGCGCGTTATTTGCAGATAGAGGAACGGGATTTGGTTTTTTCAGCCACTGCAAGCCCTAATCTCACCATTACCAGGGAGGGCTTAGAGGGCAGCGAGAAAGGGAAGGATTTTGGCAAAGGCGGAACCAGAAAAAAACAAATTTTTGTGGACCTTGCTGTGCCAAGGGATATGGAACCATCCATTGCAGCGTTAGAAGGAATTCAGTATTATGATATGGACAGCCTTCCGACACAGAGCCAGTCTGAAAAAATGCGCATCCAATATAGGAAAGCAGAACAGATTTTGGCAAAGGAGATTCAAAAGTTTTGGGATTGGCAGAACTGCAAAAACTTAGTTCCAAGGATTCAGGAAATTGGAAGTAAAACGGGAAATGAACTGGTTTGGCGAATGGGAAAATACATTAAGAACTTGAATCTGTCACAGCAAGAGCGGGAACTGTTTGAGAGGCAATTGGAAGAGGCTGCAGGAAAAGTAGTAAATAGGATGTTGTTTGAACTGCGGGACCAAACGGAGCAGGAGACGCTGCAAAAGACAGTGGAGACCTTGGAACAGCTATATCAGATAGGAAAACACTGAGACGGATCCTGCGCCAATCCATATCAGTGGCGGAATGGGAATCAAAAAACAATAGAAAGGAATATACATCATGGAAATGTGGGATATTTATGACAACAGGAAACAGCGGACAGGACGTACCATGAAACGAAATGATTGGCATTTAAAGGAGGGAGAATACCACCTCACGGTCCTGGGGGTCATTATGCGCCCAGATGGGAAATTTTTGATCACCAAACGAGTGATGACAAAAGCATGGGCGCCTGGATGGTGGGAAGTTTCCGGGGGCGCCGTGATGGCAGGAGAGGAATCTTTGGACGCAGTGATACGGGAAGTTTATGAGGAAACCGGATTGGATGTGTCCGGCTGCCAGGACAGTTACCTGTTTACCTATCACCGGGAAAATCCGGGCGAAGGGGACAATTATTTTGTGGATGTTTATCGGTTTGTTTTGGATTTTCAGGAATCTGATGTGCATTTGCAGGAAGAAGAGGCAACAGGATTTATGCTGGCAGAGAGAGCCCAGATTGAAGCGCTGGCAAAACAGGGAATTTTTCTGCATTATGACAGTATCAAACAGGCATTTTTTGTGGAGAATGAAGCATGAACTCCTATTTTCCAATATTTTTAAATATGAAGGACAGGCAGGTTCAAGTATTTGGAGGCGGGAATATTGCTCTAAGGCGTATCAAAGCCTTGTTGGAATTTGGTGCAAAGGTTTCAGCCGCTGCCCCAGAGATGAATGAAGATCTGCAAAAGCTTGCCGTGCAGCAAGGAAACCTGCAGTTGGAATATCGAACATACTGTCCTGGAGAGTTAGGGAAAGCAGAGATTGTCCTTGCCGTAACAGATGATACCGTTGTCAATACCATGATTTTTGAAGAATGCCGGCAAAAACATATTTGGGTCAATGTAGCTTCAAATAAGGAACAATGTGATTTCTTTTTTCCGGGAATTGCCAGCCAGGGGGAGATTACCATAGGGGTGACAGCAGGAGGCAAAAATCACCAGAAAGCGGCAAAGGTGACAGAAAAAATACGCAGACAGCTTTTAGAATGGGAGAATGGAAACGATCATCTGGAAGATGGATAGTTATTTTTTACACAAATTGCCTATTTGTGCAAAAGGGCACGCAGAATGGAAAAAATAATTTAGAAGGTTTATGGTGCAGAAAAATTAGGAAAAACAGGGGTATGGCACAAGAAAATTAGGAAGAGGAACAGGGTTATGCTGCAGAAAATAAGAATCGGAACCAGGGAAAGCCGTCTTGCCATGGTTCAGGCAGAGATTTTGGCGGAATATATCCGTGAAACCTGTAATGGGATGGAACCAGAATTGGTTGGAATGAAAACTACAGGCGACCAGATTTTAGATCGGACTTTAGATAAGATAGGTGGGAAAGGCTTGTTTGTCAAAGAATTAGATCGTGCCCTTTTAGATAGACGCAGTGATGTGTCTGTGCACAGCCTGAAAGACGTGCCCATGGAGGTTTCCAAAAACCTTCCTCTGCTGGGATTTTCCAGGCGGGAGGATGCCAGGGATGTCTTGGTCCTGCCAGAAGGTGCAGATAGCTTAAATCCCAAGCTGCCATTGGGATGCTCAAGCGCGCGGCGTACCATTCAGCTTAGAAATTTATTTCCAGAAATGGAGGTAAAGAGTATTCGGGGAAATGTGCTGACCAGGCTTAAGAAATTAGACCAGGGCGAATACAGCGGTCTAATTTTGGCGTCGGCAGGGCTCAAGCGCCTGGGGCTTACACACAGAATCAGCCGTTATTTTTCCACAGAGGAACTATTGCCGGCGGCGGGACAGGGAATGCTTGCGGTCCAGGGAAGGCGGGGGGAAGATTATTCCTATCTGGAAGGTTTTTATGACAAAGACAGTATGTGGTGCGCGCTTGCCGAACGCAGTTTTGTGCGGAAACTGGATGGAGGGTGCAGTTCTCCCATAGCTGCCTATGCCATAATCGACCCAGGGAATATCTTGAAACTTACCGGGCTTTATGCACAGGAAGGATGTAACGAATACCAGTTAGAAACCATAACTGGTCCCAAAGAACATGCCAAGGCGTTGGGAGAGAAACTCGCAGGGAAGATGATAATAGAATCCAAAGAATGAGACAAGGAAAAATTATTTTGAGCGATGATATCAAAATTATTTCAGATACTTAATGATATACAATAGAAAGGAACAGTTCCGATGGAAGAGAAATCTGAAAATAAGCAAATACAAAATATTAATGCGGCTCTGCTTGCCCATGTGGACGCAGGGAAGACAACTCTTTCAGAGGCGTTGTTATATGTAAGCGGAAATATCCGAAAACTGGGAAGGGTGGACAGCCGGGACGCTTTTTTAGATACCTATGGGCTGGAGCGTGCTAGGGGAATTACCATTTTTTCGAAACAGGCAGTCATAAAACTTTCCCATACCAGCCTGACACTTTTGGACACCCCAGGACATGTGGATTTTTCTGCGGAAATGGAACGGACTTTGCAGGTGTTGGATTATGGAATATTGGTAATCAGCGGCTCAGATGGAGTTCAGAGTCATACCAGGACTCTGTGGCAGCTTTTGAAAAAGTATAAAATCCCGACGTTTTTGTTTGTAAATAAAATGGACAGACCCGAAACAAACCAGGAGAAATTGCTGGCAGAGCTGAGAGAGAAGCTACATGAGAATTGTGTGGATTTCTCAGAAACAGACACAGAAGAATTTTATGAGAATGTGGCAATGTGCCAGGAAGAGGTACTGGAATATTACCTGGAACATGGGGAAGTGCCACACGAGAAAATCAGGAAATTGATTTGCCAGCGACAGATTTTTCCCTGTTTTTTTGGCTCGGCATTGAAACTTACCAGAGTAAAAGAATTTTTAAAAGGGATGGAAGAGTTTTGCAAAGAGCCTTTTTATCCAGAGGAATTTGGGGCGAAGGTTTATAAAATTACGCGGGATCACCAGGGAAACCGCCTGACACACTTAAAAGTGACAGGCGGTGCCTTGAAGGTGAAAACATTGCTTACAGATGGACAGGAGAAGATAAATCAAATTCGTATTTATTCCGGTGAAAAATTTGAAATGGTTCCTGAGGTAAAAGCGGGAACCATCTGCGCTGTGACAGGATTACAGAATACGCTGCCAGGACAAGGGCTTGGAATGGAAAAAGATTCAGACATGCCTGTTTTGATACCTGTAATAACTTGTCAAATGCTGTTGCCTTCTGGATATGATGCGGGAAAAATGCTGAATGATTTAGGACAGCTTCAGGAGGAAGATCCAGAACTTCATATTGTCTGGGATGAATCCCTTCAGGAAATCCGGGTGCAGGTTATGGGGCAGGTGCAGTTAGAAATACTGACTTGTATGATTCAAGAACGTTTTGGTGTGGAAGTGTCCTTTGGCGCTGGAAATATTTTGTATAAAGAAACAATAGCCAGACCATCGGAAGGCGTGGGACATTACGAGCCCCTGCGGCATTATGCGGAGGTACATCTGTTGCTGGAACCGGGGGAGCCAGGCAGCGGGCTACAGTTTGCCTCCTCCTGCAGCGAGGATGTACTGGACAAAAACTGGCAGCGCCTGATACTGTCCCATTTAGAGGAACGGGAACACAGAGGCGTTTTGACAGGTTCCCCCATTACAGATATGAAAATAACTTTGACAACGGGACGGGCACATTTAAAACATACCGAGGGCGGCGATTTCCGGCAAGCCGTGTACCGAGGGCTGCGCCAAGGGCTGATGGAGGCAGAATCCGTTTTGTTAGAACCAGTCTTCACATTTCGTCTGGAAATTCCAGAACAGATGATTGGTCGTGCGATGACAGATATTGAACGGATGCACGGCGCCTTTGAGCCTCCTGAGATCCAGGGAGAATTTGCGATCCTTGAGGGGACTGCGCCTGCCGCAGAGATGAGAGATTACCAAAAACAGGTGATCCATTATACCAGAGGAACCGGAAGACTGTTTTATACGTTAAAGGGATATGACCCATGTCATAACACAAAAGAAATTATGGAACAGATAACTTATGACCCAGAACGGGATGTGGAACATTCTGCAGATTCCATATTTTGTGCCCATGGGGCGGGGTTCGTAGTGAAATGGAACCAGGTGAAGTCATATATGCATGTGGAGACTCCAGCAGCGGTGCAGAGGATCCTGGAAGGATGGGACGCTCTGGATGAAACCGTTCCAATGCAGGGGATTTCAGCCGTAGAAATGCAGCATAGGGAACAGGAGGGCGGTTTACAAAAGGAAACATGGATTGGGGAAGATGAGGTGGAAGCAATCCTTTCCCGGACATTTGAAGCCAATAAACAGGAAAAGGGCAGACATAGGAAAGGGTTTCACAAAAAGAAGGGCGCTTCGGAAAATACTGTGCCTGCCATAACCCGATCCTGGAAAAATATCCAGAAAAAAGAAGAGTACCTCTTAGTGGATGGCTACAATATTATTTTTGCGTGGCAGGAATTAAAAGAGCTTGCCGCGCTGAATATTGACAGCGCCAGGGGAAGGCTTTTGGATCTGATGTGTAATTACCAAGGGGTTTATGGATGCCATCTGATTGTGGTGTTTGATGCCTACCGGGTACAGCAGCACAAGACAGAAATTCAAGATTACCATAACATTCATGTAGTGTTTACCGGGGAAGCAGAGACTGCGGACCAATATATTGAAAAGTTTGCCCATGAACATGCAAAAACATATCAGGTCACGGTGGCTACCTCAGATGGATTAGAGCAGATTATTATAAGGGGGCAGGGATGCAGGCTAGTATCTGCAAGGGAGCTTCAGGAAGAAATGAACTGTTTGGGGCAAAAAATATTTGGCGAATTATCCAAAATACAAACGAGAGGGAGGAATTTTTTAGGAGAGTCTTTGCCAAAAGAATTGACAGGGCAGATACCAGAGGAGTAAAGTGTTATCCAGAAGGAAGTGAAAAAGGAAGGGAAAAGCCAATGAAGGGAAAAGTATGGCTGGTAGGTGCAGGTCCCGGCGACTTGGGACTGTTTACCATAAAGGGAAAAGAAATTTTAAAACGGGCAGAAGTGGTGGTATATGACCGATTGGTGGGGGATAGTATTCTAAGCCTTATCCCCCAAAATGCAAAACAGGTTGACGCAGGGAAATGTGCCGGAACCCATACGATGGCGCAGGAACAGATCAACCAGACGCTTTTAAAGGAGGCACAGCAGGGAAAAAGGGTGGTTCGCTTAAAGGGTGGCGATCCCTTTTTGTTTGGCAGAGGAGGCGAAGAACTGGAGCTGCTTGCCAAAGAGGGAATCCCATTTGAGGTTGTGCCAGGCGTAACCTCTGCCTTTGCAGTGCCGGCGTATTGTGGGATTCCAGTGACCCATCGAGAATATGCCTCTTCGGTACATGTAATTACAGGACACAAGAAAAAAGATGAGCCGCTGCAGCTTGATTTTGAAGCGCTGGTGCGTCTGTCAGGCACGCTGGTGTTCCTTATGGGTGTTTCTGCGCTGTCTGATATTTGCCAAGGGCTGCTTGCTGCCGGAATGGATCCCAAAATGCCTGCCGCTGTCCTGCAGCAGGGGACGAAGGCTGGGCAGAAAAAAATATTATCGGATTTGGAACATTTACCTATAGAAGTAAAACGGCAGGGCGTCGAGACCCCGGCAATTGTTTTGGTGGGGAAGGTCTGTACATTGGGAAATGAGTTTGAATGGTATGAACGATTGCCCCTCTTTGGAAATAAAATTTTGGTGACAAGGCCAAAGGGCAGAAGCGGAACCATCAGTGCAAAATTACGCAGCCTGGGGGCAGAAGTATTAGAACTTCCGGCGATCCGTACAGAGTGCATTCCAGACCACCGAAGGCTTTGGGAGGAATTTGCAAGGCTTTCGGATTACCAGTACCTGGTATTTACCTCTCCAGCAGGAGTATGCCAGTTTTTTGACAAATTGCGGCAGGCAGGAAAAGATATCCGTTCCCTTGGAACAGCAAAGCTTTGCGCAATCGGACCTGGAACCAGGCAGGAACTTGCGGCGCGCGGTCTGCTCTGTGACCATATGCCAGAGGTTTATGACGGGGCGCACCTGGGAATTTTGTTAGGTAAAGTGTGTAGGGAGAAAGACAAAATCTTGATTCCAAGGGCAGAGAAGGGAAATCCCCAATTGATCGAAGAAATACAAAAACGTGTGGATGTGGAGATCACAGATCTTCCCATTTACCAGACGATCTATGAAAACCCTTCTGAATGGATGGATGAAAAATCTCAGATTGAAAATGGAAAAATTTCCATGGCTGTATTTACCAGCGCCTCTACAGTCCACGGTTTTGCGAAAGCTACAGAAGGGTTGGATTACAGTCTGGTACATGCCGTCTGCATTGGCGTCCAGACAGAGGCGGCGGCAAAGAAACTGGGAATGCGCACCGTTGTGTCGGAAAAAGCCACCATTGACAGCCTGGTGGATGCATGTGTAAAAATGGCACAATCAGATATATGGTTTAGGAGGCAGAACGTATGGAATTAGTCAATAGGCCGCGGCGTCTGCGCAAACATGCAGTGCTGCGGAAGATGGTAAGGGAAACCAGAATGGATAAATCATCTTTGGTTTATCCAATGTTTCTTATGGAAGGCAGTAATCTCAAAGAAGAAATTCCCTCTATGCCGGGACAATACCGTTACAGTGTGGACCGGATGGAAGAACAACTGATAAAATTGCAGGACGCTGGGGTGTCGTCGGTAATGTTTTTTGGGATTCCGTCACAGAAAGACGAATTGGGAAGCGGGGCTTACGATGAGGATGGAATTGTGCAGAAGGCATTTCGAAAGGCAAAAGAAGCCTG
Source organism: uncultured Lachnospiraceae bacterium (assembly GCA_951801955.1). GTDB lineage: Bacteria > Bacillota > Clostridia > Lachnospirales > Lachnospiraceae > Petralouisia. The sequence continues at coordinate 53,915 of CATOOV010000003.1, read as the reverse complement.
TCCAGAACTATATTTGATGGGGGATGTATGTATGTGCGAATACACCTCCCATGGGCACTGCGGCGTGTTGCAGGGGCAAGAGGTGGAAAATGACAAAACGTTAGAACTTTTGGCAAAGACAGCATTATCCCAGGTGCAGGCAGGCGCTGATTTGGTGGCGCCTTCGGACATGATGGACGGACGGGTATCTGCAATCCGCAGGATGTTAGACCGCCATGGATATGAAACAGTGCCCATTATGTCTTATGCAGTGAAATTCGCCTCCTCCTTCTATGGGCCTTTTCGGGATGCGGCAGGCTCTGCCCCGGCATTTGGTGACAGGAAATCTTATCAGATGGATTATCACAACCGCAGGGAAGCGTTAAAGGAAGCCATGCTGGACGTAGAGGAAGGGGCAGATATTATTATGGTAAAGCCTGCCATGGCTTATGGGGATTTGATTCGGGAAGTGAAGGACAGAACAACTATTCCGATCGCGTCGTATTCTGTCAGCGGGGAATATGCCATGGTAAAAGCCGCATCCCAGGCAGGATGGATGGATGAGGCAGGGGTTTTATGTGAAATGGCCACAAGCGCATATCGGGCAGGGACAGACATTTACCTTACATATTTTGCAATGGAGCTGGCTAAGTATATGGACGAGGGCAGGATTGGATAAAAGCCCTCCGGGCAGGATGCGCACGCGCACAAGGATAAAATGCCACTACGTGGCTGTGCTTGGCGCCGGAACAATACAGATAGGAGAGAAAAACAGTGATAACAAGGTCAGAAACCTTATTTCAGGAAGCAGTGGAAGTGATTCCAGGTGGGGTGAATTCCCCAGTTCGTGCCTTTGGCTCTATCGGCGGTACCCCTCGGTTTATCCAGAGTGCCAAGGGCGCCTGCCTTTACGACGAGGATGGAAATTGCTATATTGATTTTATTGGCTCCTGGGGTCCTATGATCCTAGGACATAGCCATGAAAAAGTAGTGGAAAGCGTGGTAGAAGCATGCAGGCATGGGCTGAGTTTTGGCGCTGCCACAGCCGCAGAGGTTGAAATGGCAAAGCTGGTCTGCGGCATGGTTCCTTCCATAGAAATGGTGCGCATGGTAAATTCTGGTACGGAGGCAGTTATGAGCGCCATTCGCGCGGCACGGGGATTTACCAGGCGGGATAAAATAGTGAAATTTACTGGCTGTTACCATGGGCATTCGGATGGGCTGCTGGTACATGCCGGGTCTGGCGCCATGACGGCAGGCATGCCGGACAGCCTGGGAGTTCCCGCAGGCTGTGCCAAAGATACCTTGTTGGCAGAGTATAATAATCTGGATAGTGTAAAAATGCATTTTGGGCGATGCGGGGAAGAAATTGCGGCAGTGATTGTGGAACCCGTAGCGGCAAATATGGGGGTAGTGCCCCCTGCGCCTGGGTTTCTGGAAGGATTGAGGGAAATCTGTGATACATATCATGCCGTGCTGATTTTTGATGAGGTGATTACAGGGTTCCGTCTGGGAGTAGACGGCGCCCAGGGGTATTATCAAGTTACGCCGGATCTTACCACATTTGGAAAAATTATCGGCGGCGGCATGCCTGTGGGGGCATATGGCGGGAAACGTGAAATTATGGAATTGGTTGCACCTTTAGGGGGCGTCTATCAGGCAGGTACCCTCAGTGGAAATCCGGTCGCAATGGCGGCAGGTATCGCACAACTTACTTTGTTAAAGGAATATCCAGAGTATTACCATGATTTAAACAAAAAAGGAGATTGGTTTTATGGCAAGATAGAACAACTGGTCAAAGATGCCGGAATGCCTTGCCAGGTCAATCATGTAGGCTCTCTTGGCTGCCTGTATTTTACGGACCAGCAGGTGATCAATTATGAAACGGCAAAGACTTCTGATACACAAGCCTTTGCACAGTATTGTAATTATATGATCGGGCATGGATTTTACCTTGCGCCAGCACAATTTGAAGCGATGTTTTTGTCCTTAGCGCATACGGATGAAATGTTGGAAAAGGCAATCTTGTGCATGAAAGATTATTTTGAGAGGTTGTGACAGGTATGGCAGTGTATCATTGAGAAACAGACAAGTAGTTTTATCAAATGTAAATGAGGCACTATGATACGTTTGTAAAACAGTTATTTAAGAGAAAACAGGAAGGTCCTTACTTTTTTCTTACAAAAAATTTAAAGAATATTAATTGTTTTTCTGTTAAAATGTTGTATACTGTAACATATAAAATTGGCAGGCGGATGATGGTTCCTGCCGTAAAAGAGCGGAGAGATTACATTGACGAGTGAAGAGAGAAGACGGCGGAAGGCATATCTGGCAAGAAAACGCCGTAAAAAACGCCAGAGAACAGTTCAAATTGTAAAACGTGCAGCAGTGTGCTGTGTTGGAGTATTATTGATTGTGTTTGTATTGACAAAACTATTTCAACGGGATGAAACTCCCCATGCCGTCCAGGCACAGAAAAGCATACCCTATGAAGAGACAGAAAAGATAGAGAAGGCAGAAGAGAAAACCAAGAAGGGATTTCAGCAGAAAGTGATTGAAAAAGAGCCAGATTTTGATGTGGATCTTTTGACACCCAACCCCTATTCCAGACCGCAGACAGCCTTGGAGAAGGTGCGGGGGATTGTAGTTCATTATACTGCGAACCCAGGAACTACTGCAAAACAGAATCGCAGCTATTTTGAGAGTTTGAAGGATACCCAGAAAACCAAGGCGAGCAGCCATTTTGTAGTTGGGACAGAAGGGGAAATTATCCAGTGCATTCCAAGTTCTGAAATGTCATACGCTTCCAATGACCGAAATGTGGACACGCTCTCCATTGAGTGTTGCCATAAAGATGAAACAGGGCAGTTTACCCAGGAGACTTACGATTCGCTGGTTGAGCTGACCGCATGGCTCTGCGGAAAATTTAACCTTAAAGTGGACAGTATTATCCGCCACTACGATGTGACAGGAAAGGAATGTCCCATTTATTATGTAAAAAATGAGGATGCATGGGATCGGTTCAAGGAGGATGTACAGGAGTATCTGGATACGCATGGAAAGGAAACAGACCAGGTGGAAGAGCCAAAGGAATCAAACTAGAGAATGACAGGAGAATTTATGGTAGGAGAAAAATATGAGCGTCTGAAAACAGGGCAGGATCTAAGAGAAAACCTGATTGCATTGAAACAGGAATTAAAAGAGAGGGAAGCTGTACAGGAACTGGTTTCCATCCTTCAGGGAGATTACAGCCTCCTTGCAGGACTGTTGGGGCATTCCGATCCCAAAGTGCGCAAGAACACAGCGATTGTGCTGGGCAGGCTCAAACAGAAGGAAAATGCGCCTGTGCTGTTTGAAGCATATGAGAAGGAGACACAGCGTTTTGTAAAAAGTGATTACTTGAAAGCTTTGGCTGAATTGGATGATTCCTCATGTATAGAGGGATTAGAGAGACATCTGTTGGAATTAGAGCAGTACCAGCCAAAAGAGGAGGAAGAAAAACACATCCGTGAAGAACTTTTAGCGTTGCGTAAACTAGTGAATAAGGGTACCTCCAATAAGAAACATCAGTTTTGCGGTTATGATGATACTTGGGAGTTAATTCTTACTACTGGAAAACAGTATCAGGAAATAACGGCAAATCAGGTCAAGGGGGGGCAGGTTACAATTTTAAAAAGCGGGGTACGAGTGGTTACCAGCCATATAAAACCAATTTTAGCAATTCCTACTTATCGGGAATTGCTGTTTGCGTTGAATATCCGAAAAATTTCAGATGACCCCAAAGAGGCTGCAAAAGCACTTGCAGGATCGAATCTTCTGAAGCTGCTGCAAAAAGCGCATAAAACGGAGGATGCCTTTTATTTTCGGCTGGGGGTGCACAGTTCCAGGTCTTTGGAGCAGCGCAGCGCTTTTGCAAAAAAATGTGCATTTGCACTGGAACAGGAAAGCAGGGGAAAGCTAAAGAATTCTGCTTCCAATTATGAGGTGGAAATTCGTCTGCTGGAGAATCGGCAAGGTCAGTTCCTGCCCTTGGTGAAGCTGTATACATTTGAAAAGGAGCGGTTTTCCTATCGCAGACATACAATTGCTGCATCCATCAAACCAGAGCATGCCGCATTGGTTGCAAGGCTGGCAAAACCATATATGGTAGAACGGGCGCAGATTCTGGATCCATTCTGCGGGGTGGGAACCATGCTGATTGAAAGAGACTGGCTCTGCCCTGCAAAAATGATGTATGGAATTGATATTTTTGGGGAGGCAATTGCGAAGGCAAAGGAAAATACCAGGTTGGCCCATAAGGAAATTTATTATATTAATCGTGATTTTTTCCGATTCCAACACAACTACCTCTTTGACGAGATTATCACCAATATGCCGGATCGTGGAAGGAAGAGCCAGGAAGAACAAAATAAGTTTTATCAGGCATTTTTTGAGAAAGCGGCAGAATTGCTAAAGGACAAGGGGAAAATTTTTCTGTACTGCAATGAAAAAAATTATGTGAAAAAGCAGCTTCGTCTACACAAAGAATTTTCCTTGCTGCAGGAGTTTTCCATGGATGAAAAGGAAAATTATTATTTATTTATCTTGTCATATGCTTAAGGCATCCGCCTTTTTTGGCGGTGGGCAAGGCAAATTTGTTTTGATGGGAGGCAAAGTTCATTCAGTAACAACGCCTCCATTTTCATTTTTTAGATTCGGGGAGTTCATAGAATTTTCCGAATAAGATTCCGATGCCAAAATCCAATATAAGAACAAATATTCTATGATTCCGATGGCGTTCTTGAACCATGGGAGAGATATCATCTTAAAAATATTCTATTATCTTAAAAAAGTCTCATTTTTTATAATCCCAAAGTTTGCTAAAATAATCCTGAGAAAGTATATGAAGATTTTTCGGGAAGGAGAGAGGAATATGGGATTTAAGAAACTGCATGGTATGGTAAGCTTACTGTTGGCAGCAGCGCTGATGTTTACTTCACTGCCTGCGTCGTCGATTTCAGTTTTTGCCGAGGGGCAGCAAGACATTGAAAATATGGGAAGATCCTGGGAAGATGTGGAAAATCCAACACTTCGGGATTATTCAGTGCCTTCTGTCAATTATGTTGGCTATGGAATGGGTGCTGAAAATTTTGCGGATGAAAATATGGATTCCTTTTGGAATGCACATGGAGATCCAGACTTGCAGACCAAAGACCAGTGGATGATGTATGATCTGGGGGAACGGGAAGCAGAGATTACTGGTTCGAGTATCTTGTTTTATGATGATGGGGGCGGCGTGGTCGTTCCAACGAATATCAAAATAGAATATGGAGCCAAAGACGGCAGTTGGAAAGAGGTTGTAAAGAAAGGAACCTGGACCTTTGTAGCAAATACAGAAAAAATATACGAATTTGAGCCTGTTACCGCGTCTAAGATTCGTGTTACCATGGAACATGCAAAAAATCAAAACACAAAAGTTGCAGTTGCTGTAAAGGATTGGAAACTTTTAGGAAGCGTGCCGGATAGTTTTCCAAAACCAAGCGTTGTGACTCCGGAGGAGCCTAGCCCGGATTTAAATTTGACAGACGCGGCAGTTTATGCAGTGCCAAGTTCTGACTATACTTCTGATTGGGAAAATCTGGACGGCATCAATAATTCTGATTTTGAACCTACGGGATCTTCCATAGGGACAGGGCTTGGATGGGCAAATTGGCCGCAGACAGCAGGAACAGAACATTGGATCCAGTACGATTGGGATGAAGCGTTGACAACGAAAACATTCCAAGTATATTGGTATGGCGACACGGTGGGAATGAAGGTTCCGTCCAATGTAAGGTTCCAGTACAAGGATGCCTCTGGAAATTGGAAGGACGCAGAATTAAAATCCAACAGCAAAAATTTCTCCAAGTTAAACCGTTATAACCAGATAACCATTGGGGAAATTACTACAAAGTCTATTCGAATGTATATGACAGTCACAGGTGATTCCTGCGGGGTATACCGCTGGAAAGTTTATTCCAATGTCAGTGATGCATTTGTAGTTTCAGCGGCAGGAAATGCCCTTACCATTCCAGAAGTCAAGGAGGGAAGGGTGGCAAGCCGTATTTGTAAGGCTTTGACGCTGCCAGCCACGGCAATGAAGGGGAAAGTAGCGGTTTCCTGGAAGAGTAGTAATCCAGGAATTATTTCCAATGATGGTAAAATTACCCCTCCATCCAAGGATACCAAGGTTACTTTGACAGCAACCTGCAGTATGGCAAACAATTCCAATATAAAAAAGGACAAACAGATGGAAGTGTTGGTATTGTCTGACAGCACTACGGAATATGCAATGACCATCGACCAGAAGAACAAAGGGGTAGACATCAGCCAAGAATTGTTCGGCGTATTTTATGAGGATATCAACAGCTCGGCAGACGGTGGGCTTTCCACAGAAATGGTAAAAAATAATTCCTTTGAAAATTACCAAAACCTGGATTCTGCTACGGCGCCAGAGGTAAAAGGGAACCAGGATTCTTGGAAACTCCACTGGGAAAGCAGCAATGCAGCTAATTTTGTTGTGGAGCGGACAGCAGGTTTAAATGGTAATAATAAGAATTATGCAAAGATTACAGGAAATCAGAAGTTATCCAACCATGGATTTGTGGAAAAAGAAAAATTGGACAAATCTGCAATGGCAATCACAAAGGGGAAAAAGTATGATTTCTCCATGTTTCTAAAAGCAAATAGTTCCTATTCTGGAACGGTAAAAGTAAAAGTAGTGGATGACGCTGGAACAGCGCTTACTAACGAAGCCTCCTTAACGCTGAAAAAAGATGGGACCTGGCAGAAGGTTTCTGCGTCATTGGAAGGCGCCATTACAAAACTTGGCACATTGGTTTTAAGTTTTGAAGAGGCAGGGACAACAGATGCAGCATACATTGATATGGTTTCCTTGATTCCTACCGATGGTTATGGGTATGGGAATAAAAACTATTCTTATGGGGCAGGACTGCGGAAGGATTTGGTAGAAAAACTCCAGGCATTAAATCCAAGCTTTATCCGTTTCCCAGGCGGGTGCGTCATTGAAGGAAGCTATGGAACAGACGGTTACTATAACTGGGAAGATTCTGTGGGACCACTGGAAGAACGAAGGGCAATTGGCAGCTACTGGGGAACGGAAGGGCATCCCGTAAATTATACGCCTGGATATGGGTATATGATGTCTTATCAATTTGGTTACCATGAGATTTTAACACTCTGTGAGGATTTGGGGGCACAGGCATTTCCAATTTTAAGTGCAGGGATATTTTGTCAATTCCGTCCCACAGCAGAGCCCGTCACTGGTGAGAAATTGGAAGAGTTTGCAAAACATGCGACAAACCTGATTGATTACTGTTGGGGCAGCCCCACAAGTTCCGATGCCACACAGAAATATTGGGCTTCCAAACGTGTGGAGAATGGTCATGAAAAAACGTTTGACCTGAATTACATAGGCATTGGAAATGAAAATTGGGGTGAAATTTATTACCAGAATTATGCATGGATCAAAAAGTATGTGGAGGACTATGTAAAAGAACATTATCCAGACAAGAAGATTACATTGATATCTTCCACAGGTCCTTATTACCAGGGGAGCCAGAATACAGACGCCTGGAAATGGATTAACCGTGACATGCCAGGCGAGACACTGGTGGATGAGCATTATTATATCAACTATTCAGGGGATAATAGCAATACACTGCTTACAGACGATTATGCCTACGACAATTATAAGCGGCTGAATGAGGGCGGCAGCAATGTATTTATCGGTGAATATGCAGGACATCTTACTTCCACTACAGAAAATGTACTGGATACGGCAATCAGCGAGGCGGCGTATATGACAGGGATTGAGCGCAACGCAGATATTGTACGCCATGCTTCCTATGCACCGCTCTTTGAGAGGGAAGGATGCAGGGACTGGGATTATAACTTGATTAAGTTTGACGCATATGAAAGTTATGGTACGCCCAGTTATCATGTACAGGCTATGTATGCCAATAACTATGGCAAACATTTGCTCAATACCACCCTGGAAAAATATAATAGTGATACATCGGCTTATGATAAGAAACCTGGGCATCAGACAGACTTGTATTATGTGACCTCGGAGGACGAAAATAATATTTACACCAAACTAGTAAACCATGCCGATTACTCCAAAGAGATTACGTTGCATTATCCAGAAGTGAAAGATGGCACAAAGGTAGAGCTGATCTGCCTGTCAGGGAAATCTATGGATATGAATACCATGGAAAATCAGTCAAAGGTTGTTCCAGTAACCCAAAATACGACGTTGAATGGCGGAAAAATGACTTATGAGATACCTGCTATGTCGCTTACCATTGTAAAAGTCATTTACAATGAAGAAACGGAAGAACCAGATCCAGGACCGGGACCAGAACCGGGACCAGGACCAGAACCAGGACCGGGACCAGGACCAGGACCGGGACCAGGACCGGGAGATGAAGTGAAAGTGGAAAAAATTTCGATTTCAGCCCCTACAAAGAAAATTGCGCCAGATGTAAAGTTAAAGTTTACAGCCACTGTGTCGCCCAAGGATGCAGACAATCAAGAAGTAATATGGAGCAGCAGCAATGAAGCCTATGCAAAAGTAGACGGCAAAGGCGTAGTCACCACATTCAAGGCAGGGAAAGGAAAGAATGTGACGATTACAGCCACTGCAGCAGATGGGAGCGGGGCAAAAGCGTCTGTGCCCATTACTATTATGGAATATGGGGTAAGCAAGGTGGCAGTATCAGCGCCGTCAAAGAAGATTGCCCCAGGCAAAAAGGTAACGCTGAAAGCAACCGTTTCACCTAAAAATGCGGGCAATAAGGCTTTGAAATGGAGCAGCAGCAACGAGAAATATGCAAAGGTGGACAGCAAAGGAGTCGTCACCACGGCAAAGGCAGGAAAAGGGAAGAAGGTGACAATCACCGCCACTGCAACGGACGGGACCAAGAAGAAAGCATCGGTAACGATTGCCATTATGAAAGTTGGGGTAAGCAAAGTGGCAGTCTCGGCGCCTTCTAAAAACATTGCTGCTGGAAAGAAAGCCAGCCTTACAGCGGCAGTGTCGCCCAAGAATGCGGGCAATAAAACAGTAACATGGAGCAGCAGCAATCAGAAGTATGCAGCCGTCAGCAGTAAAGGCGTGGTGACCACCAAAAAAGCAGGAAAAGGCAAGACTGTGACAATCACCGCCACTGCAACGGACGGGACGAAAAAGAAAGCAAGCATCCGCATAAAGATTATGAAACATGCAGTGACAAAAGTGACAATCAAACAAGCGCCTAAGACCCTGAAAGCAGGAAAAAAAGTTACGTTGAAGGCGACCGTGAAGACAAGCGGAAAGAGCGTGAATAAAACATTAACATGGAGCACTTCCAACAAGAAATATGCAACAGTCAATTCCAAGGGGACAGTGACGGCAAAGAAAGCAGGAAAGAAAAAGACAGTAACAATCACCGCTATGTCAACAGATGGAACAAAGAAGAAGGCAAGCGTTAAAATTAAGATAAAGTAGCGCAGGTTTCTTCTTAGAGATTGTCATATAATCTGTGTAAATTGTCTGGACTGCCATTTTGGTTTTATCGAATTGTCAAAATCCTGTAAAGGCGGAAACCCTTGCCTTGACAGGATTCCGGCAATTCGAGTTATGATAGCCAAGCAGTCAATGAGAATATTCAGACAATTTACCAGATTTTTTTGTGAACTACCCATTGTCTAAAGCCAATGGGCTTCCTGCTTCATCGGTCTACGCCCTGCTTCGGTCCGTGCGAAACGTGTGCCACTGGCACACCGCACTCTCGTATACCCAAAGGGCATTTTCCTACTATCTCCACAGGCAACATCCCTGTCATGCTTTGCACCACAAACAGGACATGCCCATTCCCTCACAGACAAATTTCTGTATAGTTTTGGGATTTTCGTACTTTTCCCCTCCTGATGTAATACACAAATCTTTAATCCCCAAGTCCAGTCCTATATTATACTTTGTATGCGGCAGCTCCCCATGTCCTGTTTCCCCAAGGACTGCTATATGGTATTTTCTTTTTGTGTTGTCCTGTCATCTAATAATTGTAAGATAAAAATCCGACAAATATATCCTTTCAAAAATGCTTGCTGTGAGGTAGAATATATCTTAATTACTCGGATATTTGCAAAACTATAGGGCAGCCAAAATGGTTGTATTTTGTAAATACCGAGTGAATTATGATTAAGGAGGTGCACAATTAATGAAACAAAAAGGAAAGAAACTCATCGCCCTTTTCCTGGCATGTGCGATGCTGGCATGTGAAATTCCACAGCAGGTTTTTGCCGCAAGGCAGAAAGAGGGTAACAGGACAAGCTTGGAATACGATGAAACAGCGGGGCATCAGGCGGCACAGCAGGAAAATGGGTTTTATTATGAGCGGGAATTTTCTGAGGAAGGCATCACGGTGAGCTTGTCAGCAAAAGCAGGTGTTATCCCAGAAAATGCTACCATACAGATTTCCCTGTTAAAAGATCAGCAAGCACAAAAAGAACAGATTCGAAAAGAAATGCAGGGCATGATTGACCAGGGGCTGATGCGCTCAGAATCAGGTGTTCAATCTGTGTTTGATATGTACTATGATTTAAGGGCAGAGACAGAACATGTAGTTGCCTGTGATTTTGAGATTACATATGTGGACAAGTCAGGAAATATCTGTGTATTTGAGCCAGAAGAGAAGGATGCTGTGACGGTATCTATGGAAATCATAGGTTTGAATGCGGCAAATATGGATGAAATGCATAGCGTGGAATTGTTTTATCTTCCAGATTCCAATACAGATGATTCCATGGAACAAAAGATGCAGCCAGAAAATCCAGAGTTTTTGACAGATCATGCGGTAATAGAGCAAAATACCATTACCTTTGATGCAGAACATTTTTCTGTATATACCATTGCGATTATGAAATATGCAGCTTATGCAAGCCAGCAGATGATCAATGCCGAAAAAAAGGCTTGGAATCTGATCAATAACTATGCGGATCCGAATTATTTTTTAAATGATCCGCTAAAACCGGAGATGACAAAATCCCAGTATGCCAAATTGCATGAGGAAGCGGTAAAAGCCACAAAAGGCTGTACCACCCAGTATGATAAGATAAAGGCAATTACATGGCTGGTTGCCAACGAAATTTATTATGATTATAAGTATTATGATGGGAAATATAAATATGGAAATGACAAAGTAACCGCATTTTTCAATTCCTGGGAGGTCTGGAAAAATAAGAGGGCTGTGTGTGGTGGATATTCTAACCTTATGCGGACGTTCCTGACCTCCATTGGAATTCCCTGCATGTATATTGTGGGTGATAACCATGCCTATAATGCAGCGTATGACAGCACAAACAAAAAATGGATTTTTGCGGATGCCACTTGGTCGAGCAGCAATCAGTTTACCTACGAAGGGGAATGGATAAAAGGGAATGTTTCTTCCGACCGCTTTGATTTGGGTATAGAAGAAATTGCAGCATTGACAAACCATGAAATATATTTTTTGGAAGGGCTGCTGGCAAAGAGCACAGATTCTGTATATTACCGGATGGAAACAGATCACAATTTGGACGGTGAGTACAATGATATGATTTGGTCCGATGGTAATTGGCATCTGCAGCTTTCAGAGGTAAAGAAAGCTGCAGCAGATATCAAAGTATCAGCGGGATTTGAAGGGCTTGAAGTACGTTATGTATGCCCTAAGATCTTTTATAAAGACCAAAAATTAAAAACCATTGATTTCTCTAAGACAAAAGTAGAAACCATCCAGGGGGATGCTTTTGCAAAGTGCAGTGGACTGGCTAGTATTAAATTTTCACCCAGTTTGAAAACAATAGGGAAAGACGCCTTTTGGGACTGCCCAACATTAAAGGTCATTGATCTCTCCAAGACAAAAGTAGAAACCATACAGGAAGACGCTTTTGGGAAATGCAGCGGACTGACCAATATCAAACTTCCGTCCAGTTTGAAAAAAATTGACAAATATGCTTTCCGGGAATGTGCAAAATTAAAAACCATTGATTTAACGAAAACTAAGATACAAGAAATAGCAAACCAAGTATTTTTCCAGTGTAAAGGTTTGACATCTGTAAAATTCCCGCAATGCTTGGAAAAAATTCATGTAGCTGTTTTTGCAGAATGTGATAAGTTAAAGTCCATAGACCTCTCAAAAACAAAGGTCACAAAGATTGGAGAAAGTGCTTTCCGGGATTGCCACGGCTTGAACAGTGTAAAACTGCCCAAGACTGTGATCATGATTGAAGATAATGCCTTTCGTGAATGTACAAATTTAAGTAAGACCAACTTTCCTGCTTCCTTGAAAAAGATTGGACGGGAAGCGTTCTTGGAATGTGAAAAATTAAAATCAGCAGACTTATCTAAAACAAGGGTAACAACTATTCACACAAGTACATGGAATCACTGCAGCAGCCTGACAAATGTAAAACTGCCTAAGACAGTCACAGAAATTGAAGACTGGGCGTTCGCGGAATGTGCAAAATTAAAAACAATCAATTTGGGAAAAGTAAAAAAAGTTGGCTATGCATCCTTTTATTTTTGCAGCGGACTGAAAACAGCGAAGCTTTCAAGTGCGGCAAAGTTGTCTGAAAGTTCCTTTATGCGCTGCGGGAAGTTGGAATTTGTGGATCTCTCCAAAGCAAAACTTACAAAGATCCCGACGCAGGCATTTTGTACTTGTCCCTCTTTAACATTGATTAAATTGCCCTCTACTATAAAATCCATTGGGACTAACGCATTTGCATCTGGAACACAGACGCCCATAAAAACTATTGTGGCAACGCCCCTTTCTGCAAAAAAAATTGGTTATACAAAAGCAAAGGCTTCCAAAATATGGGCTGGTCGTGAAGTTTCTGTCTGTAAATATGCATATACCATAAAGTTTGATAAAAATGGGGCAAAGAAAGGCGCTATGCCGCAGATCACATGTGCCGGCGGAATAAAGACCAAGCTTCCAGCAAATAAATTTAAACGTGCAAATTATAAATTTGTGGGTTGGAATACAAAGAAAAACGGCAAAGGAACCGCTGTTGCTAACCAGGGGACTGTGAAAAAGCTTGCACATAAGGATGGAGCTGTGGTAACCTTATATGCGCAGTGGAAAAAAGTAAAATAAGGAACGCAATCGGCGTTCTTGCCGTAGGAGGAATGGCATATTTATACAATTCTTGTTCTGGAAGATGATTTGGAGTTAAACCATACGATTTGTACATCGCTGCAAAAAATAGGTTATCATGTGTTTGGGGCTTATTCCTGCCAGGAGGCGCGAACACTTACAAACGCCAATACGTTTGACATGGCAATCCTGGATATCAATTTGCCGGATGGCGACGGATTTCAATTCTGCAAATGGATCAAAGCACGGAGCAATATTTCTGTCTTGTTCCTGTCTGCACGGGATTTGGAAGATGACGTATTAAATGGTTATGAATTTGGAGCGGACGATTATGTGACAAAACCCTTTTCTTTGAAGATTTTATTAAAGAAAATTTCTGTCATTTTAGCAAGGGAAACAAAAAATGTAAATGTATACGACGACGGATTTTTAAAAATAGATTTTGAGTTGGGAGTGGTACATGCCGGACAAAAAAAGTCTTCGATTACCCCTACAGAACACCGCATTTTAAAAAAATTGATTGAGCACAAAGGACAGTTGCTGACCTACTCCGTCTTATTGGATTCATTATGGGAAGAAGGGGTACAATTGTTAGATAAACATGCTCTTGCTGTGAATATTAATCGGTTACGGAAAAAAATTGAAACAAAAGAGCATACCTATATTTCAAATGTATATGGAATGGGGTATCTATGGAAATAGTATGGATTGCAGTAGTTTTGCTGCTTACAGGAAGCATATCCTATTTGTTATGGAAAAACCATTGCCTGAAAAGAGACGTGTATGATTTTGCCCAAAAGCTGGATGGCAGCCTGAACCAATTGATGAATGGCAACCAATTAGAAACCGTTGTCTATGAACAAGATGATTTATGGGGAATGGTGTATGAGAAACTATACCGCGTTTCTGATTTGTATACCCATAAAAATCAGGAGGTTTCCGAAGAGAAAGAAAGCCTCAAAGAATTGGTTTCAGACATTTCCCATCAGACAAAAACGCCGATTGCTAACATAAAATTGTATTTGGAAATGCTCTTAGAGGAAATAAATCCATCAGAAAGTATACCCTATGACACGCCGAAAGGCATCGTGGGGTGTCCCATGGGTACAGAATATCTGAAAAAATTGGATGGTCAAGTGGATAAACTGGATTTTTTGCTCCAAAGCATGGTGAAAATTTCAAGGCTGGAAACTGGTACGATTAAAATTCAAAAATCTGATTATCTTGTAGCAGAGACCCTTGCTTTAGCAATTGAGGCAGCCTTTCCGAAAGCAGATAAGAAAAAAATTCCCATCTATGTGGAATGTGACGAGGATCTTTTGTTGAACCATGATAAAAAATGGACAGCAGAGGCAATCTTTAACCTTTTAGACAATGCGGTGAAATATTCAAAAACTGGCAGCTATATCTATATTTCTGTCACCGATGGGGAAATCTTTACAAAAGTCAGCGTCACAGACACAGGAAAAGGAATTCCTCTGGAGAGGCAGGGGACAATCTTTCGGCGATTCTACCGTGAGCCGGAGGTTCATGACAGCGAAGGAATCGGCGTTGGTTTGTATCTGGCACGAAAAATTATAACGATGCAGAGTGGATATATACAAGTAGAATCAGAAGTTGGGCAGGGAAGTACATTTTTCATTTATTTACCTAATTGATCAAGAGAAAATCACAGTTTTGTGATTTTCTTTTTTTGTGAATGGTTTGTGATTTTTCTATTTTATGATAAGGATATCACACCAGTGGTTAAATATCTTACTTGCCAAAAGCAGTTCCCATGTTTAACCACCAGAGTGATAGAAACGGAGGAATCAAGATGGAACAGATCATTGTAAAGACAAATGAATTAAAAAAATATTATAAAGTGGGTACTCACACTGTGAAGGCATTAGATGGAGTGGATTTTGAAGTAAAAGAACGAGAATTTGTTTCGATTATTGGAAAATCAGGCTGTGGAAAAAGTACGCTTCTTCATATGGTTGGAGGGTTAGATTCCCCTACCAGCGGAACGGTAGTTGTTGATGGCATGAATCTTTCCGAAATGAACAAGGAACAGCTTGCCCTTTTTCGGAGAAGAAAAGCAGGATTTATTTTCCAACAGTATAATTTAATTCCAGATTTGAATATTTACGACAATATTTGCTTTCCTCTTGAATTAGATGGGGCTCAGGTTGATACAGGATTTGTGGAAGAATTATTGGTAACGCTTCATATCGCGGATAAAGCTGGAATGCTCCCTTCTATGCTTTCAGGCGGTGAACAACAACGCGTTGCGATTGCAAGGGCACTTGCCATAAAGCCAGCAATCATTCTCGCGGATGAACCGACAGGGAACCTGGATACTATAGCAAGCCATGACGTAATTGGGCTTTTAAAAGTCATTGCCAAAAAGTACCAGCAGACGCTTATCGTTATCACCCATGATTTGGATATCGCACAAATGGCTGACAGGATGATTCGATTACAGAACGGGAAAATAAGGGAAGGAAGTGGATATCATGCTGGCAAATAATACAAAGCATATCCTTCATAAGTTGGCAAACAATACAATCCAAACAAATAGAAAACAATTTCGTATTCTGTTTTTTACGATAGCATTGTCTGCATTTTTGTTGTTTTCCATTTTTAGCATAGGGCTGACATATCTAGATTTAAGCAGGTTACAAAACACCCGCCTGTATGGTTCAGAATATGATATTGTTATCCTGAATGGATTTACAGACAAACAAAGGCAAATCATGGAGAATGACCCTAAAATACAGACCGTTGGAAGGCAGGCATACTGTGGTTATGTAAAAAACACAGATACAGAACGCACTGTTGAAGCAGGGCTGTTGTGGGCAGATAAGGGGTTTTGGGAAAAACAGAAAGCCCCAGCAAGGACAAACATGGATGGACATTACCCGCAGGCAGAAAATGAACTGATGGCAACAAAAGAAGTCCTCAAAGAATGCGGAAAGAGTTCTCTGTCTGTGGGAGATCGTTTTTCCATGACTTATGAAGATCATACAGGCGTCCATACAAAAGAGTTCCTGATTAGTGGAATATGGAGTGGTTATGGCAAAGATAAGGAAAATTTTTATGTCTCAGAAAAGTTTTATAAACAGTCAGGTTACCATCTAGAAACAGATGGCATTTTGCAAGTGAAATTCAAAAGTAATTATGTTGTGGGAATTATGATTGAAAAACTGGAAGAAAGCCTTGACCTGTCACCCCGGCAGCTTTTCCAGCCTTCTGATTATATTGAAAAATCTTTAACAATACTATTGGCTGTCTGTGGACTGTGCCTCATGATTTGCCTGAATGCTTATTTGCTGATCTATAATATCCTGTATTTATCAGTTTCGGGAAAAATCCGGTATTATGGATTATTGCAGACATTGGGCATGACACAAAAACAGTTAATTCAATTCATACGAAAACAAATATCAATAGTAGGGATTGCAGGAATTGCCATAGGTGTCCTGTCAGCAGCGCTTACCTCCTTATTCCTAGTTCCTTATAGTATGAAACTTTTGGGTATTTCTTTGGGGGCTGCAGGAATACATTTTTATCCGTTGGTATTGGTATTGAGTATTGTAACTACAAGTACCGCAATCTTTTGCGGAATACAGACACCGATTCGGATTGCTGCAGGCATAACTGCGGTGGAGGCTGTAAAATACTGGAGAAATTATGAACCAGCACGTAGGGAGAAAGGGATAAAAAAAGGAAATTTGTACTGGGAAATGGCGAAAGACCAGTTGAAAAAGGATAAAAAGAAAACAACCATTGTTTTTCTGTCCCTGGCAACAAGCTTGATTATTTTTTATTGTTTGACTACCATGATCGGCAGTCAAGGAGAACGGACAGTATATCCGAACTATTGGGATGCTGATTTGATTGTGACCAATCATACGCAGACAACAGATGATATCGCTTCTTTGCAGCCGGCGATTAACGAGACGTTTATTTCTGAGTTAGAAAAGATGGAAGGAATAGCTTGTCTCCATGTGGTTCGCGGGATTCCTGTTAGTTTCCCTTATGATGCAGATGGGTTTTCAGATTTTTGGATTAAGGGGTATACGCAGATAAAACCATATCTGCCTTATGCCGATACCATAAAAGATTACCAAAAAAATCCTGAAAAATACTATGGAATGCTGAAAGGAATTGATGAGGAAGAGTTTGAGTATTTAAATGGAACACTTGGAAATATTGTGGAAAAACAAGATTTTTTAGAGGGAAACACAGCAATTCTCCAATATGCAGGATTTGAAATACCCAAAGAGCGGATAGGAAGTATTGTTTCATTCGCAGTCGAAAACCATATGCAGGAAATTACCATCGGGGCGGTTAGCTATGAAGGCAGTTATGGGGATTCAGCCAACAGTGGAGCAAATTTAATTGTCAGCGAAAAATTTTTAAAATCATTGACTGCAAAAGAACCAGATATTTTAAGATTTTTAGTAAAATATAAACAGCCCTGCAATGAAGAAACGGAAAACGCAATAAAACTGCTGCTTGGGAAAAGTGCCTACAGCAATGATTTATCCTATACTTCAAAGTATGAGGACATCAAAATGATCCAGGATTCACAGGGAGATATGTTTGAAATAGGTACGGTGATGGCACTTCTTTTGCTGTCTGTAGGAATGCTTAACTATATCAATACCATTGCTGGCAGTATGCAGAATAGAAAATTGACGTTTTCCATAATGGAAAGTGTGGGTATGTCAGAAAGCCAGATGATAAAAATGCTGATTTGTGAAGGGCTGCTCTATGCGTTTGGTTCCGTTTTTCTTACTCTGACAATTGGGACTGGCATTACTTACTTTGTCTTTGAGTCTATGAACTATATGGAAATCCCGTTTTCAGTTCCTGTTTTTCCAGTATTTTGTTCTATTTTGCTCGTGCTGCTGATTTGTATTCTGATACCAGCGGTTTCTTACAAAAAATTAGTAGGAAACCGTTCGGTTGTGGAGCGCCTGCGGGAGTATGGGATGCCCTAAGACCATGTTTTAACAGCAAAGACGAATGTTTTCGCTAAAACCAAGTATTAACTTGAAAATATTACGATAGAGTACCTAATATTGAAAAAATTAAAAAAAATCATTGACAAACAGAACATTATTTGTTATTATTTTAGAGTCGTCACGGAGATGTGATAACAAGAAGTTCTGAGCGGAAGTGCTGGAATTGGCAGACAGGCAAGACTAAGGATCTTGTGTCTGTATAGACGTGTGGGTTCAAGTCCCATCTTCCGCATGATAGTATAATAGCTGTAAATTCAATGGTTTCTTCCTGAAATCAAGGGTTTGCAGCTATTTTTCTCTTTTGATTTATTAATATATCCGATACGGATATGATATGTTTTAATAATATTTTTTGTCATAAATTTTGTCACAAAATGTGTTAAGAAAAGTATCAATATACGAACCAGGCATTCCATGGAGAACCCGAAGCAGCCAAAATGCCACAGAGTATGTCAAGAGTTGCCAAATGTATGGATAACGGTCCGATGGAAGGTTTTAGGGGAATTATCAAAGGGAACGTTACTAATGGGAAAAGGTTTACCACCAGGGAGCCAATAATTGAAATGATAGAAAATTATATTGAGTGTTATAACAATCGAAGGATTCAAAGATTTGCATGCGGCATAAAAAGGGGATGTCCTGAAAAATTTATATTTTTTTAATTAACAAACCAAAGGCAGCAAATTTTTCCGCTGCCTTTTTCTTTAAATTATGGTTATTTATCAATTAGGAACTTAAATTTATTGTTGCTCCAGACATTATCAGTGAAGTGGACTTCCACATTTTGATAATCTTGTGGAACTTCCCATCCTATCCATCCTTTCATTTTCTTCCCTGCTGCAATTTCTCCATCAAGCTGGTTTCCTTCTTTTTCCATAAGGGCGGAAAAAGAATAGTCTAGTTTATAATCATCTGCATATGCCTCAAAACTTAACATGCTGCTTATCGCAAGCTCTTTATTTGTATTATTCGTAATTTCAAACTCAGCCATAAGGAATACATTGCCATCAGAGGGCGTATTGTACTCGCTGCCTGCATTTTCTTTGTAATCTGTCAGAGTTACCTGGACACCATTCAATTCAGCTATTTCACCTTTTTTGAATATTGTTTCATTTTTATCATTCTCTTCAATTTTATCATTTTCTTTATTTTCTGTTTCTTTCTTGGGAGTGTTAGAATCGGCGGCGTCATTTGTATTTCCCACCTTTTCTGGTTTATTATCTTCACCGCCTCCTGCAGCGGCTCCTATAACTGCAAGAACTAAAATAGCAATAATAAACCATTTCAACTTTCCTCCCTGTTTTTTCCTGCATTGCGGACATATCTTTGCCCCATATGGAATTTCTGTTTGACAATGCTTGCAAATTTTTGTTGCTGGTTTTTCTCTAGACATTTTAGAATGCTCCTCTCGTTTGTATTTCCTATAGTTTACCATATTTTGTTATATATTCTTTTGAAATTGTTTCTTTCGACATAATTCGACATGAAATTATGCAGTGTATGGAAAGACCAACGGATAGAGGAAGCAGAGAGTAAATATTTTCTGTTTAGTTATTTTAAGGTATTGGCTTTCCTATGAAACATTTGTTAGTATTTTGAAATAAACATAAGTAATTGCGAAACTCAATCATTTTAGAAATTTACAGTACAATTCAAAAAATTTAAGGAGAAATATTTGTGTATAATTGTATAAATTGTACCCCGCGCCTTGGGGCGGAAAGAACAAGCTAGGTTATGCCCCGTAGCTTGCTGCGGGGTATTTGACTTAGTGGAATGTGATGACGGGATTTATCAAGTGAATGAGGAAACTTATATACCACACATAAGTATTGATTTGTATATCGTGTTAAATTTTCAAGGTACAAATTTATAGTAAAGGTCGATGACCTTTTGACACCTTAATCCATATAGGAAATTCCTCCGAATTTCCTATATGAGAAAATAAATATGCGCACGCGCACAAGGGGAAACGATTGCTGCGCAATTGTGCGCGGCGCGGCAAAGTGTGCAAACCCATTTCTCCAAGAATGGGGGTAAGGAGCTTTAGTGGGCTCCTTTTATATAGGTGCTTATGCCATATTAAGGCAAAGAAGAATGTTTTTCACTGTTATGTGGTTTTCTCACATAAGGCAGCATTTCTTTTTCACATGCTCCAAATAGACGATAGTTTTCTTGTGCTGCCCTTAGTGTCAAGCCATGATTTGCACCTGATGGAATATCCAACAGTTCCTCAATCGTTGGTTCTCTATGAAAATACATTCCAACAATGGGAGATACAGAAAAATTAAAATAGGTATCATCTTCCCAGAAACAAACGGGACATATCTCAAATTCTCCTTTTGAATCTAGCGTTTTATATCCACAACATAAACATTGATATTTTTTCAATGATATTTCCTCCAATGGCGTTCTTCAATTTCCTTCGATTTTTTAAAATTTATACTTAAATGGCGCCTCATGATACCATTTGGTATGTCTTAAGGTATACAAAATCCATAAAATAATGGAATTTTTCAAGGGGCTTATCTTATGGTTCGATAAAGTTATTATAGTATCGTTTTATCAAATTGTCTATGAAACGCAATATTAGGGTCTAGTCAATATCTTTCTATCCATGATATACTGTATAAGGGCTTTCTATGGCATTATTCAAAAGGGAAGAGTGAAAGAATTTGTTAATGCTTTCATTACACTGCCTGTTTGTGCTGAAAATGCACAGAATGCAGGCAACAATCATTGGATGGCAATATATTAATCCCTCATTGGGGTTCCTGGGGGCAGATGCTATATCAGATGAGGGATAACTCCCTCCTCTGTAGGCAATGAGTAACTTATTCGCATCAGTGGCGGGATTTCATCACCCATCTGATAGCCTTTGGAGGTGCTGTACGTCCGGTGGACATCTGTTAAGCACCCACTGTAACGGAGTGAAGAGGCAGGAGCACACAAAAGAATTTGCCATGTGATACATGACGTGTGTTTCGCAGCAAGAACGCTGGTGGTGTCTTGTACAAAGGAGGTTGGTAGCATGTGGTTTTGGTGGTTTATGTTTGTATGTGACTTACTTGTGCCGGGACTAATGATAGTTTGTGGTCGAATGATGTGGAAACATCCTCCCAAAAATATTAATGGTATTGTGGGATATCGGACCACGCGCTCAATGAAAAACAAAGACACATGGAAGTTTGCACATGAACATTGCGGAAAATTATGGTGGCGGGTTGGATGGATGATGTTAATGGTATCTCTTGTAATTCATCTTCCATTTTATTATAGCTCTGATATTGTGATTGGAACGCTTGGAGGAATTTTATGTACGATACAGTGCTTGGTTCTGGTTTTGTCAATTATTCCAACAGAACGAGCATTAAAAAGAAACGAAAAAAAACTTTGCTGAACAAGTGGAAAATATTGCTGCGCAAATGTGCGTGGCGCGGAACAAAAGATGCGTTAGCAAAAGAAGTTGTTCGCGGGAGTGCGTGAAACGCACTTTTGTTCCAGTAACTTTCATCATAAGGAGAAAATTATATGGATAAAGGAAGATTAAGCAAATTTTTAAGTTTGTTGCTGCGTCATAATCCACAAGCCGCAAATATTACATTGGATGAGCATGGATGGGCAGATGTGGACAGGCTGATTGCAGGAGTGAAACAAACTGGAAGAAACATTGACCGGGATATTTTGGAGGAAATTGTAGCATCCGATCAGAAACAACGTTATAGTTTTAATGAGGATAGAACTTTAATTCGTGCAAATCAGGGGCATAGCGTTTCTGTAGATGTGGAGCTGAAAGAGCAAAAACCACCAGAATTTTTGTATCATGGAACCGCAGGCAGGTTTCTTGTCTCTATTGAAAGGGAGGGATTAAAACCTATGGGCAGGTTATATGTCCATTTGTCAAAGGATATCGATACGGCAAAGCAGGTGGGAAAAAGACATGGCATCCCAGTTGTATTAAAAATATACAGTGGCGATATGTACAAGACTGGGTATCAATTTTATCTTTCCCAAAATGGTGTATGGCTTACAAAGAACGTGGATGTAAAGTTTTTTGAGAAAATAAAAGCATAAGAATGCAGGCTGCATAAGAATAAAATTGTTTGTGCATTTTAATAATAAGGTTCAGGTGTTAAAAGGCAGTTTTATGGAAAGTTTTAGAGAAATTCCAATACGGTTCCTCTACCTTTTGACATTCAAATGACAAGAATCATAAAAAAGTGTAAAGGAGCAATTTCGAATGAAATTTATTTCATGGAATGTAAATGGTCTGCGTGCCTGTGTACAGAAAGGTTTTTTGGATGTTTTCAGGAAAATGGACGCAGATTTTTTTTGTATTCAGGAGACAAAATTACAGAAGGGACAGATTTCGCTAGAGCTGCCAGAAGGATATTATGATTATTGGAATTATGCCGAGAAAAAAGGGTATTCTGGTACGGCAATTTTTACAAAACACAAGCCGGTTGCAGTAGTTTATGGGATTGGAAAGGAAGAACATGATACAGAGGGAAGAGTCATTACTTTGGAATATGGGGAATTTTTCTTGGTGACATGTTATACCCCTAATTCCCAAAGTGAGCTGGCGCGGCTGCCATACCGTTTGGAATGGGAGGATTCTGTCTTGGCTTACCTGGATGGGTTAAAAGAAAAAAAGCCAGTGATTTTTTGTGGAGACCTAAATGTGGCACATCAAGAAATTGACTTGAAAAATCCCAAAACCAACCATAAAAGTGCGGGATTTTCCGATCAGGAACGAGAAAAGTTTACAGAGTTTTTAAACCATGGATATCTTGATACCTTCCGGTATTTCTATCCAGACGCAGAACAAGTTTATTCTTGGTGGTCTTATCGGTTTCAGGCACGCAAGAAGAATGCTGGATGGAGGATTGATTATTTTGTGGTGTCGAAGGATTTGGAAGATAAATTGACGGATGCAAATATCCATATGGATATTATGGGTTCTGACCATTGCCCTGTGGAGATGGATATCGATATTTTTGTCTCTTAGAACGGCAAATATAATGTTGTTTCAGCATTAAGGGAAAAACACAAAAGAGGAGATGGAATGGAAAAAGGAGAAATTAGATTTCAAAAAGTAATTGTCCATATTTTGGATTCTACCATAGGGCTGCCGGTCCTTTCTGATACGCTGCTTGACTTTGGTTCTGATTTTGCAGATTTTCTGCGGGAACACATTTATAAGGTAATGTCTACCGATGACAAAAAAACTTGTGGGTTTCATAAAGAGGAATCCAGGGTATATCAGCAGACACTTGCGCTTGCTGGTGCAGGGTTTGGCGATCAGGAATTTGTGAAAGCAAGTCAGCAGATTGCGGTGCATCTTTATGATATTATGAATAAAAATATTGATATTCCCCAGGCAGATTTTGTGGAAGCCTTATTTGAGGCGGATGATGGGAAGTATCTTGCTTTATTGAAAATGAATTATAAGACTTCCTATACACATCAAACGCAGTCCGATGCCTTTGGAAATACCAATGAGATTATTAAATTCCGCGCAGTTTTGCCAAGCGAAGCGCAAAAACTTTCAGAGGCGGCAATTATAAGGCTGTCGGATTTCTCCATTTTCATGATTGAAAAGAAGTATGATGTGAATGGACAAAAGACGAATTATTTTTCAAAAATGTTCTTAGCCTGCGGCAGCGCGCTGTCTGCGAAAACCCAGCTGTCCATTGTGACCCGGGCAATTGATGAGATACAAAAGAAATATTATCATGATTCCGAGCAGTTTGAGGTGCAGATGGAGACAAAACAAGTGATACATAAGCAACTGCAGGAGACAGGCACGGTAGATGTGCCCTTTGTATTGGACAAGGTATTTCAGGAAAAGGAAGAATTTAAGCAGGAGGTCAATGAAAAACTGGAAAAATACCATATTCAGGCAGATACAAAAATCGAACCCCAGGCGGAAAGTACCACCCGAAAATTTGCCAAACAGTATCTTGCCACAGATACCGGGGTAGAGATCAAAATTCCTATGGAACAATACGAGGATGGGGAACATATTGAGTTTCTTACCAACCCAGATGGAAGTATTTCCATACTAATTAAAAATATAGGGCGTATCACTTCTAAATAGTATATCCATGGGCGCCCCATCATGCCATTCGGCGTTTCACAGGTATAGGAACGAAAGACAAGATAGAAGAGAAGGACCATAGGTTCTTCGGATTGGAGGGAAGATGACAAACGAAGAATTATCAAATATGTGGAAAAAGGAAATAGCAAAATCTTTAGCAGAAATGCCAGAACTGCTGAAACGCCTGCATCCGGTGGAATTTTCATCTGGTTTGTGGGAAGTGTATCGTGGGGCATACGGTGATATAAGAGAAGATGTGGCATTTTTGTTCTGTCCAAAGGAACTGCTTCCAGAGATGGGGAGGATTCGCCGTTTGGATTTTGAAGAAAAGGGAGATGACCAGGTGGTATTCGATAATTTGTGTGAAAATCTGTCCCACCAGCTTTCTTTTTATGAAGCTGCCTACCTTGCCCTGCCTTATTTAGTGTTATTTTTGGAGAAAAAACGCCGCGAAGGGGATTTTAAATGGCAGATGGAGATTATCATGGAAACTGGGGTCATAATGTCAACAGATTTTCCAGAAAATCATGGAGAGTGGGAAGAGAGTGTTCCTGAGGATATCTTGGAAAGCTACCGTCTTGCCAAAGAACTTTTCAAGGAAATGACAAAAGAATTTATATGGAAAAATATGGATCTCTTAAAAAAGGAGGAACAAGCAAAACTGGAATATTTCTGCACAGGAATTTTAGCAATTTTTGATGCCCCCAAGGCAGCGTTCCAACTGCTACTCGGAAATTGGGAACAATGCGCAGTAGAATGTAAAAATTGTGGTTATTATAATGAGGATATGGAAATTGATGACGAAGAACAGATAAAAGAAATCATAGAACCGGCAATGTCTGTAATTGGAAAATGGGATCAAAAGGGCTTTGATGATACGTATCTTTGGTTCAATAATTTAGTACATATGTTTGGAATTGAGAATGAATGGAAAATACCATATTTTTATGGGACATATACTTGCCCGGAATGCGGCAGGAAAGGAATCTTAATTGAGTGGATGGCATAGTTAGCATGAAATGCAGCATTTCCATTGTGTTTTATAAGGTAATCCTATGGCGCCCCATTATGACCATACGGGCATGTCAAAAGGTATAGCCAGAGTACCGCCTGAAATATCATTTTGTTGATAAGGTATTTTTTAACCGAAATAGAAATAAAGGGATGTTGCAGAAATTTCTCGTTTTGCGACATCCCCTGGAAGATAATAAATCATTATTTTTTCTTTGTTACTTTGATTTTATAAAACTCATATCCGCCATCTGTTATTTTTATATACAGTTTTTGCCCCTTTTTTAAAGCGACATATCCATCAGAAATGTTTTTCCATCCTTCCCCAGCATAAATTAATTTGGAACTCACCAGTGTAGTTCCTTTATTTACAGAAGTAGACAGGTGATGGTCGGTTTCTGGCTGGGTAATTACTGCGTTTACTTTATATTTGCCAGAGGAAGGCGCTTTGAATATAAAATAATCTGTGTCATCTTTCATGCACAATCCCGTGTATGATTTTCCCTGCTTGATAGGATTTGCTGTTTTCTTAGAATTATTAGTTTCAGTTTCGAAATATTTGGGTTTCTTATGTACAATTCTGATTTTGTATGTGGATTTCCAATTTTCTGCTTCTGATAGATTGATTTGAAGGGTAGAGCCTTTTTTGAACGAATACTTTTGGCTGTTGGTGATTCCATCTTTATAATAGGCTTTGTAGGTTTGTAGTATTTTATAATTGTGTTTGATGGTGATATTGGGGATATACCATGTGTCGTTTTGATATGCTTCTCCATTGTGGTACGTGTATAAAGGTACAACTTGTATATAAAAATAGCCATTGGAAGGGACCTTATAAGATATGGAATTTTTTTTAGTGCCGTTTACCGTAAATGTATACCACTTATTTGGCAGTATTTTAGATGCCGCTTGGGTGGGCTGTGCCGGGATGATCGTAACCATAAGTGCGATTGCCAGAACGGCGCCTAAAAGTTTTGTAAAATGTTTTTTCATAAATTGTTCCTCCTTTTTTATGGATGTATTCCTGTATGTTCCTTGTGAGATTAATGATTACTTTATATACTATAGTAGTTTTTCTTTTCATTTGTCAAGGGTTTATGGCATAAACAGAAGATAACAACTTTCATTCGATAATTTTATTTCACAAATTATTTTAATCCAACGCGTTCCTTCCACTCGAAATACTGTTTCTCCAACTGTGCGGCATAGGAATCCCCGATTGTTTTCGCGGCGTCAATTGCTTTTTCATATAAATTGCCATAGATATCTTCTTGGGCTTTTAGTTCTGTTTTTGCCCAGTGCCATATTCCTTCTGCATCCTCTGCTCCATTTCTGACGAGCGTGCATGCAGCTTCCAAAAAATCCCCAAATAATCGAATCCCTTTGATTTCCTCAAATCCTTCTGTTTGAATTGCTTCCTTAAAAACCTTTTGGGCAGATGGAATCTGTTCCATTTTTAAATAATATTCAATAATTTTTTTGTATGCGGAAATGGTCTCCCTAGTTTTCTGTGCTGCGCGCTTTGACGCAAGTTGTTCCCATAAGAGCGTTTCATTATCCTTGTCTTTTCCCAAAAATGTATGGAAGTGAATCAGCAAACTTCGATTGTTGTCATTCCACTCTGTCACTGTCTGTTTCCATTCTTCCACAAAAGAATCCATGACATCCTTGTATTCCAAATCTTCACACAAATAAATACAGTCTAATAAGTCGTTGCTTTCAATGTCTTCATTTATCGTAAAATACATATCATAACCGCAGGCGCAGTCAAAATTGGCATTTTGCGCCCGTTTAAACAATGTGTCGTATTGATGGTTGTCATTGTATTTTTGAAGCAGATACGTTAAGATCTGGATGCTCATGCCAACTCCCTGAAAATCATTGTTTTCCCTGTCCTTTAAATCTTCCTGGAATAAATATGCAAACGCTGCTTCATCGTCTATCTTTTCATAGAGAAGATAATATGTCAAACGCAGACGATTTGTATAATTGGCGTCACCTATCCCCCATTCCTCATCGTTGATTTCGTGATAGCAGACGGAAGCCGTATCGTTTGATTTTAACCGTATATAGACTTCTCGCTGCTCAGATAGTTTATTCTTGAACCGATCAATATATTTCATGTATGCTCCCATCTGCCTGTTTTAGCAGGCGCTTAAATTTAAGAATATAAAAAATGTTTTTCGTTCAACCGAATCATTGTGTTTCCTTTTTCGCACGTGATTCTTAATGTTCTGTACAAATTTTTTGTTTGTGCAATATGGTGTTAGGGCGTGTTTGAAAAATGTACTAGTATCAGCATACAAGCAAAACCGCAAATGGTCAATACATTGTGGAAAAATATCTATAAACCAATTATAAGTCGTCAGTGTGAGAAACTGTTCAAAGATAAAAACAATGCCGCATATCCTCACTGTGGTTTATAATTATCCCTAAAAATAAAAAAAAGTGTTGACAAATTCTATCACCCTGTATATAATAGCTATTGTGAGTTCCAAGGAACAGAAATTGAAAGAATAAAGTTCCAGAGAACGGCGTAGCTGCAGGAGTGGCGGAATTGGCAGACGCGCAGGCTTCAGGTGCCTGTGGTAGCAATATCGTGTGGGTTCAAGTCCCATCTCCTGCATTAGAAGGTAAAAATTTGAACACATGGGTAAAAAAGCTGTTGCGTTAGCAAAAGCTTTTTTTATCATATAAGAAATTTTGCCGAATCCTATATGATAAAAATAAGATACATATGGGCACAAAAGGAACATATTGCTACGCAATTGTGCGCGGCGCGGCAAAGTGTGCAAACCCACTTTGTTCCCTAAGTAAGATACCTTTTTATGAGTCTTGCGGCGGGATTCGGGTTTGCTTTCACTGTCATGGTCTTGATCATGGTGGTGAACTGTGGTGCATGAAAGTTTCAAGAAAGAGGGGATTTGTTTATGATGGTTGGTTTTGCGATAGGGTGCGTTGGGGTGGTCATTTTTCTCACGACGGGATATGTTAATAAAGATGATGAAACAAAAATACAGAAAAAGAAAATGCTTCCTGTGTTCCTATCCCTGTTATTTTTAATTGGCGTCGCTTTTTTTGCACAAGGGGAGATGACAGCCTATGCCTACCCTCCTGCAAAGAAGCTGCCAAACACAAAGGGGATGTCGTACCGGGAGGCTTTTCTTGCAGTAGCGAAATCTCAGCTAGGGTATGCCGAAGACAAAAACGGCGAGACGGTTTTTGGGGCATGGGCGGGGGACAGCAGGCAGGCCTGGTGTTCGGAATTTGTCGCCTGGTGTGCGCATAAAGCCAGGGTTCCAAAGACTATCATCCCAAAAGTCCGAAGCGCCGTTCGCTATAGGGAGTTTTTTGAAGGGGAAGGCAGGTTTTATTTGTTGGCAGGAGGAGGCGCCACTTCCTATTGCGGCTGCAGGCAGGCGGCGAAGGGGACGCTGTCCGTAGACGATTTGGCAGCGGGCGATATTCTGCTTTTGGACAACCATACCTGCATCTTTTTATATAGAAACGGAAATTGGTTGCATACCCTGGATGGAAATAGCGGAGATCGGGTATGCGAAAGGGATCGGTTCATTGGGACCATACACGGCGTCTGCAAACCAGATTTCGAGCGAAAGGAAAAGAAACTTCTGAAGAATGTTAAAGTTCCACAGAGCATGAACCTAAAAAAAGGCAAGGCGAAAACCTTAAAGATTAGTTTGCCAAAGGGTCTCAAAAAGAGCAAATTAAAGATTCGATATAAAAGCAGCAACAAAAAAATTGCGGTGGTAAACGCAAACGGAAAGGTAAAGGCAAAAAAGAAAGGGACTTGCAGGGTGACGACCATATTAAAACTGCAAAATGGGGAAGGCAAATCGTTCAAGACAAAAATAACGATAAAATAACATGTAAAACTGATGCCAAAACGCAAGGACAGAATTTCCCAAATGTAAACATGCTCCAACCCCGTTTGCCATAAATCATAGTAAACGCATGAATTCAAGAATGTCATCAGCGTTCTTGGATTGTGTGTTTGCAAGGAAAAAGGTGGCATAATAGTCCAAAGGTGAGAAGATGCGGCATAATGAGAATAAAATAAAAAATAGAAAAGGGCTGGATAAGGACGTTTATCAAAAATAATGGCATACTGCACACAGAAAGGTGCACTGTAAAGCAGGTTAGGACTGGGTTACAGTGCACTTTTCATACTGAAATTTGACCGTTTTTAAGAACTTTATAACGCTTTACCATAACACCCCCCCTTTTTCTTTATGCTATCACAAAATTTGGGAGGAAATATATGTTTTATACAATTTTTAATTTTCAGACACACCCTAGCATAACAGGAGGAATCAGATGTTATACAGAACAAATCCAGTAAATCAAAAACCACTGTCGATTCTTGGTTACGGTTGTTTACGTTTTTCCAGAAAGGGTACTGCAATTGACCAGGCAAAAGCGGAAAAAGAAATGCAAATTGCCATAGAACGAGGTGTGAATTATTTTGATACAGCATATACATACGGCGGAAGCGAGGTCTGCCTAGGAAAATTTTTGTCAAAGGGATATCGGGACCAAGTGAATATTGCTACAAAACTTCCCCATTACTATATCAAAAAAGCCGGAGATATGGAACGGTATTTTAAAGAGCAGTTAGAGCGGCTTAGAACGGACCATGTGGAATATTATCTGATGCATATGCTCAATGACATTGCAGCGTGGGAACGGCTGAAAACCTTGGGGATAGCAGAATGGATTGAGGAGAAAAAGGAGAAGGGGCAGATTCAGAATATCGGGTTTTCTTTTCATGGGAACACAGAGAATTTTCTGAAAATTTTGGAAGCATATGACTGGGATTTTTGCCAGATACAATACAATTATATGGATGAACATTCACAGGCAGGAAGAAAAGGATTGAAACGTGCCAATGAAAAGGGGATTCCTGTGATCATTATGGAACCCCTTCGGGGCGGGCGTCTGGTCCAGGGACTGCCAAAGACGGCAGCCAGGCTGTTGGAACAGGAAAACCCAAGGAGAAGCCCGGCGGAATGGGGACTGCGCTGGCTTTGGAATCAGGAGGAAGTGACGGTAGTGCTTTCCGGCATGAATGATGCCGCACAGGTGGAAGAAAATGTGAGGATTGCTTCCGAGGCAGAGGCAGGATGTATGGGAAGCCATGAACTGGAAGTGATTGAGAAGGTCAAAGCACAAATCAACCATTGTATGAAAGTTCCCTGTACTGGCTGCGGCTATTGTATGCCATGCCCGGCAGGGGTAGATATTCCAGGCTGTTTTTCTGCATATAATACGAGGTATACAGACAGTTGGTACCAAGGAATGAAGGCATATATTATGTGTACGACGCTGAAAACCTCTCCAACGAACGCCTCAAAGTGTCTGAAATGCGGAAAATGCGAGCAGCATTGCCCACAGGGTATTTCCATCCGTAAGGAATTGGAACAGGTAAAAAGGCATATGGAAAACCCTGTGTACAAGATAGCAAAAATTGTGTCAAGGAGAATTGGAAAGTATTAATATGCGGTAAGGATGTCCCAAAAGGGAAAATTTTGCGGTTTTTTGAAAAAAATAAAGGAAATAAGAAATTTGTGCGGAATATATCATTTAAGAGGTGATGTGGAATGCTTATCAGAGAAAATATTGAGTTTTTAGAGCGAAATTATTTAAGCCCCTTTGCCACATTAAGTGAGAATTCCAGAGGGCGTGACAGACAAGAGGCACAATGTGATATCCGCCCGGTATTTCAGCGGGACCGTGACCGGATTTTACATAGCAAGGCTTTTCGCCGTCTCATGCATAAAACACAGGTTTTTTTATCTCCCAAAGGGGACCATTACCGCACCAGGCTGACCCATACATTGGAAGTTTCCCAGAATGCCCGCACAATTGCAAAGGCATTGCGGCTGAATGAGGATTTGGTGGAGGCAATTGCCCTTGGGCATGATCTTGGGCATACTCCTTTTGGACATTCTGGGGAACGAATGCTGAATGAAATTTGTGAAGGTGGTTTTCAGCATAATAAGCAGAGCGTCCGCATCGTAGAAAAATTAGAGAAGAACGGAAAGGGGTTGAATCTGACCTGGGAAGTGCGGGATGGGATGCTGAATCATCAGACCTGCCTGATGCCTTCCACTTTGGAAGGGAAGATTGTTCGGCTTTCCGATAAGATTGCGTATATCAATCACGATATTGATGATGCAATTCGTGCGAAAGTATTATCTGAGGAGGATATTCCGAAGGAATATCGGGAAATACTAGGTACCAGCACAAGGAAACGTCTCGACACCCTGATTCACAATATAATTACAAATAGTTTAGGAAAAGATGACATCTGTATGTCAGAGGAAGTGCAGCAAGCCATGCAGGGGCTTCGGAAATTTATGTTTCAAAATGTGTACTTAAATTCAGCGGCAAAGTATGAGGAAAAACGGGCGGAAGATTTGCTGGAACGGCTATTTTATTACTATGTGGATTATATTGACAAGCTTCCCAGGCTGTATCTTGATATGATTGAACAGGGAGAGAAAAAACAACGAGTGATCTGCGACTATATAGCAGGTATGACAGACCAATATGCCATTGCCAAGTTTGAAGAATATTTTATGCCGAAAGCATGGCAGGTGAATTGAAAGGAGACATAGATGCCATACTATTCTGACGAGCTGATTGAGGAAGTGCGCTCTGCAAATGATATTGTGGACGTGATTTCTGGTTATGTGCATTTGCAGAAAAAAGGCAGCACTCATTTCGGATTGTGTCCATTTCATAACGAAAAGACCCCTTCCTTCTCTGTTTCCCAGAATAAACAGATGTATTACTGTTTTGGGTGCGGCGCAGGAGGAAATGTAATTACTTTTTTGATGCAGTATGAGAATGATACCTTTCAGGAGGCTATGGAAGAGCTTGCACAGAGAGCAGGAATTGAGCTTCCCAAACAGGAATTATCCCAAAGTGTAAGGCAGGAAGCTGATAAACGGACAAAACTGTTGGAGATCAATAAAGCGGCGGCAAAATATTTTTATGCACAATTGCGGATGGAACAGGGGAAGCGGGGGATGGAGTATTTTGTGAAACGCGGGTTAAGCGCTGAGACATTGAAGAAATTTGGATTGGGATATTCCAACAAATTCAGTGACGACCTGTACAAATATCTTCGCCAGCAGGGATACAAGGATGAAATATTAAAAGATTCTGGTCTTATTTCCATGGACGAACTGCGTGGAGGCCATGATAAGTTTTGGAATCGTGTGATGTTTCCCATTATGGATGTAAACAGCCGTGTCATCGGTTTCGGTGGTCGGGTTATGGGTGAAGGGGAACCAAAATATTTGAATTCACCAGAAACAATGGTATTTAACAAGAGCCAAAATTTATATGGGCTGAATTTGGCAAAGATATCCAGAAAGCCCTATATTTTATTGTGTGAGGGATATATGGATGTCATTGCCCTGCATCAGGCAGGCTTTGACAATGCGGTAGCGTCTTTAGGAACTGCATTTACCCCAGGACATGCAAATCTGCTAAAACGATACACCAAGGAGGTTTATTGTACCTTTGACAGCGACAGCGCCGGGAGGAAAGCGGCGCTGCGTGCCATTCCCATCTTAAAGGAAGCAGGCATTACAACAAAGATTGTAAGAATGAGCCCCTATAAGGATCCAGACGAATTGATCAAGGCAAAAGGGGCACAGGAGTATCAGAGACGAATTGAAAAAGCACAGAACAGTTTTTTGTTCGAAATTGAGGTTATGGAACAAGAGTATAACTTAAAGGATCCGGAGGGGAAGACAGCTTTTTATCATGCGCTTGCACAAAAACTTTTGGAATTTGAAGAAGAAATGGAACGGAACAATTACATAGAGGCTGTTGCAGAAAAATACCAGATGGGTTTTGAAAACCTGCGAAAGCTGGTGGCATACCAGGGTACACGCGCCGGGATTCCCAGAGAGAACAAACCATTAAAGTCTGGGATCCAGGAAAAGAAAAAGAAAGGAGACGGCATGAGGCAGTCACAGAAGCTGATGCTGACATGGCTGATCGAAGATCCAAGGCTCTTTGAGGTGGTCGAGTCTTGCCTGGGTCCTGAAGACTTTACAGAAGAATTGTACCAACAGGCTGCTAAGCTGGTATTTGAACAGCATAAAGAAGGAAAGCTTAATCCAGCCGGGATTATCAGTAAATTTGCAGAGGAAGAGCAGCAGCGGGAGATTGCTGGACTTTTTCATACTAGGCTGGAAGAAGTTACTGCACCGGCAGATAAAGAAAAAGCACTGCGGGAAACGATCATCCGTTTAAAGGAAAATAGTATCAGCTATCGTTCCAAACATTTGGAACCGTCCGATATGGAAGGCCTGCAAAAGCTTGTTGCAGATAAGAAAAATATGCAGAAGCTTTACAGGATGGATTTTGGCAAAATTTCAAGACAACAATGATCTGCAGGGCAGATCTGGTATAAACCTACCAAATAAGGACAAAATATAAACAACGAATGGAAGGAAGAAACGAAATGGAAGAAAAAAGTGTGAAATTTATCGAAAAACTGCAGGAATTGTTAGCCACAGCAAAAAAGAAAAAAAATGTCCTGGAATATCAGGAAATCAGTGATTTCTTTCAAGATATGGAGCTGAATGCAGAACAATTTGAGAAGATTCTGGATTTTTTGGAGTCCAATAATATTGATGTGCTGCGGATTTCCGATGACGATGACGAAGATATTCTCCTTGACGATGACGACGAAGTGGAAGTTGAGAATATTGATCTTTCCGTTCCAGACGGAATTTCCATTGAAGACCCTGTTCGTATGTATTTAAAGGAAATCGGTAAGGTGCCCTTACTCAGCGCGGAGGAGGAAATTGAGCTGGCAAAACGTATGGAATTGGGAGACCAGGAATCAAAGAAGCGTTTGGCAGAAGCGAATTTGCGGCTGGTTGTCTCGATTGCCAAGCGGTATGTAGGGCGTGGAATGTTGTTTCTTGATTTGATCCAGGAGGGGAATTTGGGGCTGATTAAGGCTGTGGAGAAATTTGATTACCGCAAGGGATATAAATTTTCCACATATGCGACCTGGTGGATTCGTCAGGCAATTACCAGGGCAATTGCAGACCAGGCACGGACCATCCGAATCCCAGTGCATATGGTAGAAACGATCAATAAGTTGATCCGTGTGTCCAGACAGCTTTTACAGGAACTTGGGCGGGAACCGTCCCCAGAGGAGATTGCAGAAGAAATGAATATGCCGGTAGACCGGGTTCGGGAGATTTTAAAGATTTCACAGGAGCCGGTGTCTTTGGAGACGCCTATCGGCGAGGAGGAAGACAGCCATTTGGGAGATTTTATTCAGGATGACAATGTGCCGGTTCCGGCAGATGCAGCGGCTTTTACCTTGTTGAAAGAACAGTTGGTAGAAGTGCTTGGAACCTTGACAGAGCGGGAGCAGAAGGTACTGCGTCTTAGGTTTGGGCTGGATGACGGAAGGGCGAGGACCTTGGAAGAAGTAGGCAGAGAGTTTAATGTGACCAGGGAGCGTATCCGCCAGATTGAAGCAAAAGCGTTGCGCAAGCTGCGCCATCCCAGCAGAAGCCGGAAATTAAAAGATTACCTGGATTAATACAGAGGAATCATATATGTTAAGATTGTCAAAAAGGCTGCTGGCAGTGGCAGATATGGTGCAGGAAGCAAAGGTCCTTGCAGATGTTGGGACAGATCATGGTTATATACCAATTTATTTGACACTATACAGGAATTTAACAAAATCCATTGCTATGGATGTGAACCCTGGACCACTACAGCGTGCAAAAGAACATATTTCCCAGTATGCCCTGGGACACAGGATTGAGACAAGGCTGTCAGATGGGCTTGCAGCTTTGGAGCCAGGGGAGGCTGATACGATTGTGATTGCAGGAATGGGCGGCGCTTTGATGGCACGGATTCTCACTCAGGGGGATGCCGTGGCACATAGTGCTTTACGGCTGGTGTTGCAGCCCCAGTCAGAATTGTATGAGTTTCATAGTTTTTTGAAGGAACACGATTATCAGTTGATACAAGAAGATATGGTATATGAGGATGGAAAATTTTATACGGTCATAGCAGCAGTATGGAAAGGCAGTGCAAAAAAATTAGATGCCGCTGGGGACGGCTTGGGAATTTTACCGGATTCTGCTTTAAAATATGGACCGTTGCTTCTCGAACACAGACATCCTATACTCCATCAATATTTACTACGCCAGAAGGAGCAGAAAGAACAGATCCAAAAAAACCTGCAAGAACACGCGAGAAGGGACGTATCGGCAAGGAAAACCCTGATAGGGAAGGAACTTGCAGAGATTGATAAACTATTGGAATTATGGAAGGAGCAGGAACATGACATGCCGTGAAATCATATCTATATTACGGGAACAATCCCCAGAGGAATTTGCCTGTGATTGGGATAATGTTGGACTTTTAGTAGGTGATTTTGAACAGGAAATAAAGAAACTATACATAGCATTGGATGCTACAGAAGAGACGATTGTCGAGGCAGTACAGGAGGGGGCAGATCTGCTGCTTACCCATCATCCTCTGATTTTCCGTGGGCTGAAAAAGGTGAATACTCAGGATTTTACTGGAAAACGTGTGATGAAATTGATCCAAAATAATATATCATATTATGCGATGCATACGAATTTCGATGTCATAGGGATGGCAGAATTGGCTGCACAGCGGATGGAACTGTCAGAGTGCCAGGTATTGGATGTAACCTGGCAGGATGGACAGAGATCGGAAGGAATTGGAAGAGTGGGGATTCTTCCAGAAGAAATAACCCTGGAAATGTTCATTGACCACGTAAAGAAAGCCTTTGAAGTGGATATGGTCAAGGTGTTTGGAAATTTACAGCAAAGGGTGCGAAGAGCCGCGATCAGCCCGGGTTCAGGAAAGAGTGTCATCGAGTGTGCGTTAAGGGCAAAGGCAGAAGTATTGATTACCGGAGATATAGACCATCATGAGGGGATTGATGCAGCAGGACAGGGGCTTGCTGTGATTGATGCTGGACATTATGGGGTGGAGAAATTATTTATTCCTTATATGGTACAATATTTGGAAGACAGGACCAAAGGGGTGGAGGTGAAAGGACAGCCAGTCAAGCAGCCGTTCTTATTTATATA
This sequence comes from uncultured Lachnospiraceae bacterium, assembly GCA_951801955.1. GTDB lineage: Bacteria > Bacillota > Clostridia > Lachnospirales > Lachnospiraceae > Petralouisia. The sequence continues at coordinate 17,515 of CATOOV010000003.1, read as the reverse complement.
GCGGAGGAATGTGATGGAAAATAAGATGTACCATGTACGAATTAATGGAGATGAAAAGCAGTATCCGGCAGGCACGACCTTTTTGGAGCTTGCCCAGGAATACCAGCCAGAATATGAAGATGATATTGTGCTGGTGATGTGCAACAACCGTTTGAGGGAGCTTTGGAAGAAGGTCAAGGAGGAAGGGGACATTTCCTTTGTGACGGTCAAAGACAAAGCAGGCAGGAAGGCATATCGCCGAAGTGTTACACTTTTGATGCAGCGTGCAGTCTACAACCTTGCTAAGAAGGGGAAAAAGCAGGTAACGGTCCGGGTGGAACATTCCATCAGCCAGGGATATTACTGTGAATTACAAGGGGAAACAGCAGATGCCCCTTATCTTTCCAGATTGAAACAGGAGATGCAAAATCTGGTGGAGCAAAAGCGCCCAATCCAGAAATCTAGCATTTCCACAGACAATGCAGTAGCATTGTTTGGAGAACTGGGGATGCATGATAAGGAACGCCTGTTTGCATACCGTAGAAGTTCTAAAGTAAATCTTTACAGCATTGGTCATTATATAGATTATTTTTATGGGTATATGGTACCGAATACCAGTTATCTGAAATATTTTGACCTGAAATTATATGAAGGCGGATTTGTATTATTGTTTCCAGACAAGGATACAAAGAAGGTGGCAGAGTTTCTGCCTTCTCACAAACTGTTCCATGTACTCAAGGAGTCTGTGGCGTGGGGGGAAATGATGGACATTGGAACCATTGGCACCTTAAATGACGCCATCGTCCAGGGGAGGATCCGGGATGTGATTTTAGTGTCTGAGGCTTTGATGGAACGCAAAATTGGAAGCCTTGCCGAGCAAATCGCCGCAATGCCGGATAAGAAATTTGTGATGATTGCAGGACCGTCTTCTTCTGGGAAAACTACATTTTCCCACCGCCTTTCCATCCAGATGATGGCACAGGGGTTAAAACCCCACCCCATAGCGTTGGATGACTACTATGTGGACCGGGTGGACACTCCAAAAGATGCGGATGGAAACTACAATTTTGAATGCCTGGAGGCTTTGGATATTGAACTGTTTAACCATGATATGTCAGCACTGCTGAACGGTGAGCGGGTAGGGCTTCCCACTTATAATTTCCGTACCGGAAAGCGGGAATATAAGGGCAATTATAAACAGCTTGGAAAGAATGATATCCTGGTTTTGGAAGGGATTCATGGACTGAACGGCAAGTTGTCCTATTCGCTTCCAGAATCCAGCAAATTAAAAATTTATATCAGCGCGTTGACCCAATTGAATATCGATGAGCACAACAACCTTCCTACTACGGATGGAAGAATGATTCGAAGGATGGTGCGCGACGCCCGTACCAGGAATATCTCGGCAAAAGAAACCATCACCATGTGGGATTCTGTGCGCAGAGGGGAAGAACAGTATATTTTCCCATTCCAGGAGGAGGCAGATATTATGTTTAATTCGGCTTTGGTTTATGAGCTTGCCGTATTGAAACAGTATGCAGAACCATTGTTATTTGAAATTGATAAAAGCTGTCCAGAATATGTGGAGGCGAAAAGGCTTTTGAAGTTTTTGGACTATTTTCTTCCGGTACCCAGCGAGGATATTGGGAAAAATTCTATCTTGCGGGAATTTATCGGAGGAAGCTGTTTTCACGTATAAAAGGGGTTTGGGGAGGTGGAAGGACTGAGCTGAGAATGAGAGAAAAAAAGGTAGAAGAATTCCGTTATTATGAGATGCCTATGGGGCGGTACGATCGAGCGTTGCTGGGAGAAAAATGGATTACCACCTACCGGACAGGAGAACAGCATTTTCACAATTATTTTGAAGTTGGATATTGCTATTTTGGAAAAGGGATTGTATTTCTTGGAGAGAAAGCGCCAGAATACGGACCTGGAACGATTTCACTTATTCCCAGTAATTTTCCTCATGGGGTGCACAGCGCAGAAGGCAGCGTCTGCTCTTGGGAATTTTTATATCTGGATCTTGCAGGATTTCTTACCGCATGTTATCCAGAAGATAAATATCGAAGGCTGCGGATTTTGCAGAAAATTACTCAATTTCCGATTTTGATTCAAAAAGAGGATTACCCAGGGCTGTCCAGTGCCGTTCGAGGGATTTTGGAAGAAAACCGCGAACAGAAAGCGTTTAACCGGGAAACGGTGTGTGGTTATCTGTTTGTATTGATCCATGAATTAATCCGTCTAAATGAAGATATCACAATGGAGCATGAAAGGGATGCTTTGCATGTTGAGAAAATCCGCCCTGCTTTGGTACATATTGAGCTTCATTATAATGAAGATATTAAGATCAGGGAAATGGCAGAAATCTGCAATATCAGCGAGGCATATTTTCGCAAGCTGTTTGTGAAGTGTATGAAAGTTTCACCACTGGAATATATCAATACCATGCGAATTCAAAAAGCATGTGAATTGCTCCAGAAACAGGATATCCCTGTAAACACCCTTGCCTGGAAGGTGGGGTATTCTTCTGTTTCAACGTTTGAACGAAATTTTAAGAAAATTGTGGGGGATTCGCCCAAACAGTGGCGATTGAAATCAAAGTCAAATAAGGAGTTTGTAAGCTATCAGACCAGAGTACTGAGAGGTTGGTAAGAAGCAAGGCAGACGATTTCTGAAATGGGAACAAAAATGCATTTTTTTGTATTGAAAATGCGTACTTTTTGTTCTCATTTGCATTTAAACTTAAAGTAACGATTCAGAATCCCATGTCGAAGACATGCCAGTAGTGCCATAAACTGCGTGTGAGTGCGTATATGCACGATATCTGGGTGTCAAAGACATGCCACAGTTTTATATAGCTGAATGGTTGCAAATTATAAAAAATATTGGAGGAAGAGGTATGGAGGGAAAAAAAGCAAGGAGAAACCATGTAATGCTTTCCCTGATCTTGTCAGCGGCAATGATTTTGGGGAATTTTATGCCATGGATGCCAGCGTACATGCAGGCTGTGGAAGCATCGGGGGGTGAAGTCCATATTTATGAAAGCACGCCGGGAGATGTGGAATCTGCAAAGTACACTTTGACGGCGAATGGGACAAATGTTCCAGTCATTAAGTACAGTGCCAACGGCAACAATTTTGATATTGCCAGGTTTGCGTCTTCCGATGTGACGCCGGAGTATAACATTCAGGTGGCAGAAACGATCAACCAAGTGACTGTTTATCCAGAACGGTATTATCCGAGGGAGAATATCCAAATCAGTGAGGATAAGCACAGTATCACATTCACCATGTCTGACCAGTTGCGGTATGCATTTGTAATGGTCAATGGCGGACCAGAAGACCAGGCAGGCAAGCCTTATCTTGCCATCATCAATGATCCGCCGGAAACTGACAAGCCAGACATCCATGGGGCGAACGTATTAAATGCCAAGGAATTTATGGAAAACTATCTTCGCGACAATCCCAACAGCATGGCACAAAAAGCAGAGGAAGCTGGGATTACAAGTGGCGGGACATCTTATGAGGCAGGGGCTTTGGTGGAAAATGGCAGTGAACAGGTGCGGTTTCCCAATAAGCGGAAGATGACAGAAGATGATATGACTTATGCCCTGCAGGCGGCATTGGATGAGATTTATAACAATGCTGCATATGATACCCTGTATTTCCCAGCAGGCACTTATGTGTGTTCCGGTTTGGAAATCCGCAATCGAAAGGGAAAGGCAGTTCATATCTATGTAGAGGAAGGCGCTTTGATTAAGAACCGTCTTCAGGAATGTATGCAGGCGATGGAGCCAGCAATTGGAGTTTGGGATTCGGAAGATATTACTATTTCTGGTCGGGGGATTTTTGATGGAAATGGTGTGGCAAACTATAAAAAGGACCGCCATGACGCCAAGGACAGTTGCCATCAGGGCGGTGTCATGATTGTCCGGTCTTCCAATATTGTATTTAACGACACTTATGTCCGGGATGCGAAGCAGTGGAACTGGGAATCCCATGGAAGTAAGAACTGTACTTTAAATAACGTCAAGGGATTGACGCCCTACAACCAGCCCTGGGTGGATGGGCTGGATATGGCAAGTGCACAGAACCTTACCATCAATGGAGCGCTGACATTAGGAAATGATGATAATTTTGCCAGCGGTCATTACAATCCCAGCGATGGTTTTCCCAATACGGTTCCCGGATATGACCAGTATAATAGTGACTGTCTGGAGTGGGATACCGAAGATTCTGACCAGGTTTTGGTCCGCAATACCTTAGGGTGGAGTTTTGGCGGAGGCAATGGGATCCGCATGGGGCACAATACATATGGGAAAGCCATGAAAAATTATACTTTTGAGAATGTAAATACCACCAATTTTACTGGGGGAGGAAATGGAATTACTGTTCAGAACGGAACGGGAAACGGTCATTCATATCCTGGATATGAGAATTTGATTTTCCGTAACTGTTCTTTTGATACCACCAGGGTGGGCACCAATTTTAATATCAACGGACTTGCAGAAAATAAAATACAAGGCGTTACCTTGGAGAACTGCTGGTTTTCCAATGGAACAGCAGGCAGTTATGTAAATTATGTGGAACAGCTTACGGTGAATGACCATTATGTGGGAAAAGGGCGGGTAACGATCAGCAGCCAGGCAAAGCTTACCACAACGGAAGTTGCCAATATTGACCATGACTGGATTGACAACCAGGCTCCAGTCTTTACCCTTCCTTCTTACAGTGAGACGACTGCAAAGACAGGGGAGGAACTTACTTTTAGCGTAAAAGCTACAGATGCAGATGGGGAAACCATTACCCTTGGAGTGAAAGAGGGGACTCTGCCAGAGGGTGCCGCTTTTGACCCAGCCACTGGCGTGTTCCAGTGGACACCCCAGGAAGAGCAGACAGGCAGCCATAGCATAGTATTTACTGCAGCAGATGCCCATGAGACCACGGAAAAATTGATACAGATCGATGTAAAGTCTTCCAAATATAAGACGGTATCTGTAAAAGCTTCTGGGGACGCCACCGTAAAGGCATGGGAGAAAGAAAAGGAAAACAATTACGGAAGCCAGGATTATATCCGCATGATGAGGATGGGCGACGCCATTTCAGAGGAATCTTCCGTTGGTATCTTTGGCGAAAATGCAGGTACAAGTATCAGCGACAGCCGAGATGCCAAGATCACTTATTTGTCTTTTGATGCCTCAAAGATTCTGGCAAATCTGGATACCATGGCTAAGGCAGAATTGGAATTAACCTACATTGGACGGAGAGATAAAAGTAAGACGGGGGAAGACCGCCTGATGGCAGTGCCTGTAACAGGAACATGGAATGAGACAGAAGTAAAATGGAACAATATGCCCCAGGTTGATGCTTCCAGAGTAAAATATTCAGACACGTTCCAGGTAGACGCGAACAATGTGGTGATGGAACAGGATGAGAAATACAATACGAACCAGGGGATAGACGGCGCCAAAGTAACCATAAATATCACAGAATGGGTCCAGAACTTGGAGAAGGATACAGAGACATTTTCCCTTGCAGTCTGTGAGGAAAAAGGTTGGGAACTTGCATTTGTAAGCCAGGAGGGAGCTTCCAACATGGCAAATGCAGACGCCGATATGGCGCCATCCATTCTTCTTTCTGTAGAAAAGGCTGAAGATGAACCAGAAGTTACTTATGACAGTTTTACACCAAACAGCCAATGGCTGGACAACAATGGAGTGATGATCCAGGCACATGGCGGCGGCGTGCTCTGGGATGAGAAAACCCAGAAATATTACTGGTACGGGGAACAAAAAGGGGAGAATAAACTTTCTGATGGAAATATTGCCGCTATTGGTGTCTCCTGTTATTCTTCGAAAGATCTCTATAACTGGAAAAATGAAGGAATGGCGCTCCCAGTCTTTAATCATCCAGCATTTTTGACAGAGGGAGAGGCGACAGAAGATACCCCATTGTACTTGGCAGAATCTTCCGAGGAGTACCAGGCTGCAAAGGCGGCAGGCAAGAAAGTATCAGAATATGATACTTTGGAAAAATATAATACCAAAGAGGCAATTGCAGCGTTAAATGCATTGTATGAGGGCGAGTCAGCAGCGAAAAAACAGGAGTTGTATCAAAAATTCAATTGGAACTGTGTGGTGGAGCGTCCCAAAGTTATCTATAATAAGAAAAATGATAATTATGTGATGTGGTTCCACAAGGACGGCGAGGGGGCAGGACAATACAGCCTTGCCCAGACTGGAATTGCAGTCAGTGATTCTCCGGCAGGTCCATTTAAGCTTTTGGACACCATTCAGCCAAATGGGAAAGAGAGCCGGGATATGACTTTGTTTGTGGATGAGGATGGAACGGGGTATCTGATACATTCCTCAGAAGATAACTGGACACTGTATCTTGCGGAGTTAAATGAAGATTATACGGGGCTGACGGGAAATTACAGCAGAAATTATGTGGATAAGAATGGCAGCAAAGGTGTCTATGCGAGGGAAGCGCCGGCGATATTCAAACATGATGGAAATTATTATCTGATTTCTTCCGGCTGTACGGGATGGCGCCCCAATGCCATGGGTTATTCTGTTACAGATAACCTCCGCAAAGGCATTTCGGCAGAGGGAGGAAATGGTCCATTCCAGATGGATAACTTGAAAAATCCCTGTGTAGGAACACATGCAGATATTTCTTTTGGGGGACAAAGTACCTTTGTTCTTCCAGTACAGGGAAAGAGCGGCTGTTTTATTTATATGGGAGACAAGTGGAATTCCAATAATCTCAAGGATTCCAGATACCAGTGGCTGCCGATTCAGGTGGACAGTAAGGAGAAAGCACTGACAATTTCCTGGAGTGAATCTTGGAAAGTAGAAGATTTTACCAATCTAAACAGCGAAGGACGGATTGCATTAAACCAGGCTGTCCGCCAGGCACAGAAATTATCTGCACAGGAGTATGATTTTGGACAGGAACGGTGGAGTACTTTACAGAATCTTGTGAAGGAGGCATTGGCATTTCCTTATGGAGCAGAACTGGAAACTGTAACCAGTAAAAAGTCAGAAATTATAAATGCGATTCAGGAATTAGAGCGCTGGAAAGCACTGGACAAAGCATTTGCACAAGTAGAAAGCAGTGCAGAGGCAGTGTATACACCAGAGAGTTGGAAAGCAGTGCAGGAAGCATATGAAAATGCAAAGAAATTGTCCAAAGATGCCACGGCAGAACAGATCAAAGCGGCGGCAAAAACCATTACAGACGCAATGGCAAATTTGAAAGTTGTGGAGATGGTTACCGAAGAACTGAATTTGTCTGGCAAAAAGATTGCTGCAGATACCCAGCATTCAGGAAACGAGGCAGAAAAAGCCATTGACGGGGATAAAAATACATTTTGGCATTGTGAGTGGAACAGCGGGGCAGCGCCTTTGCCTCATGCACTGACCATTGATCTGGGAGAATCCTGTGAGAATTTATACCAGTTATCCTATTTGCCCCGCCAAGACAAAGACAGCAATGGAATTGCAACCAAGTACCGGATTTTGGTCAGCAATGCGGCAAAAACATTATCAGAGCTGACAGAAGCGGATTTCAGGGAAGTGCGTAAGGGCACTTGGGCAGAGGATAAAGAAGAAAAGACAACCGTATTCCGTACCAATGGCGGCGTGAGGTTTGTACGGTTTGAAATTACTGCAGGAGTAGGAGATTTTGCTTCCGCGGCAGAACTCCGCCTCTTTACAGGAACCCCAAAAGAGACTCCAGAGCCAGGACCGGGACCAGAGCCAGAGCCGGGACCAGAGCCAGAGCCGGGACCAGAGCCAGGACCAGGACCAGAACCAGGACCAGGACCAGGAGATCAAGTGAAGGTGGAAAAAATTTCGATTTCAGCTCCCACGAAGAAAATTGCGCCAGGCATAAAGTTAAAGTTTACTGCCACTGTGACTCCAAAGAATGCAGACAATAAAGAATTAACATGGAGCAGCAGCAATGAAGCCTATGCAAAAGTAGACAGTAAAGGCGTAGTCACCACGGCAAAGGCAGGAAAGGGAAAGAATGTGACGATTACAGCCGCAGCAAAAGATGGAAGTGGGATAAAAGCGTCTGTGACCATTACTATTATGAAATATGGGGTAAGCAAAGTGACAATTTCAGCTCCGTCTAAGAAGATTGCCCCAGGGAAAAAGGTAACGCTGAAAGCAACGGTTTCACCTAAGAGTGCAGGCAACAAAGCTGTGGCATGGAGCAGCAACAACGAAACATATGCAAAAGTGGACAGCAAAGGCGTAGTGACCACTACCAAGGCAGGAAAAGGAAAGACTGTGACGATTACAGCCACCACAACGGATGGGACGAAGAAAAAAGCATCTGTAAAGATTGCAATTATGAAAGTTCCAGTAAGCAAGATAACAGTTTCGGCACCTTCGAAGAAAATTGCGGCAGGCAAGAAGGTCAGCCTTACAGCGGCAGTTTCGCCCAAGAGCGCAGGCAATAAGGCGGTAACATGGAGCAGCAGCAATAAGAAATATGCAATGGTCAGCAGTAAAGGCGTGGTAACTACCAAAAAAGCAGGAAAAGGAAAGACCGTGACAATCACAGCCACTGCAGCAGATGGGACGAAGAAGAAAGCAAGCGTCCGTATAAAAATTATGAAACATGCAGTGACAAAAGTGACAATCAAAAAAGCGCCCAAGACCTTGAAAGCAGGAAAAAAAGTTACATTGAAGGCGAGTGTGAAAACAAATGGCAAGAGTGTGAACAAGGCTTTAAAGTGGACCACCTCCAATAAGAAATATGCAACGGTTACTTCTAAGGGAACGGTGACAGCAAAGAGAGCAGGAAAGAAAAAAACAGTTACAATTAGTGCTGTGTCAACGGATGGAACGAAAAAGAAAGCAAGTGTAAAAATTAAGATTAAGTAGCAGAAAGCGCCAGATAAACTAGAAATAATGGGGGACTTATCTCGTGCAGATTTGATGATTGGGTAAGCCCCCGAAACTAGCACAACAAAAATGAAATTTTTGTTGTGCTAGGAGTTGCCATTAAATGAATTTTTTGTTATCATTGGTACGTATACAGTTATTGGAAACAATGGAACTGTAAGGATGATAAGTAGGGCAGGTAATCGCGGCTGCAAGTGTCGAAAGACCGCAGGTGAGGAAAGTCCGGGCTTCATAGGGCAGGATGCCGGTTAATGGCCGGTGGAGGCGACTCCAAGGAAAGTGCAACAGAAATGTACCGCTGTATTTGCCCTATTTTGAGCCGTTTGGCAGAGTGAAAGAGGGCAGGCAGTAAGGGTGGAAGGGCAGTTTAAGAGACTACCGCCTGTCTGGTAACAGGCAGGGCATATGTAAACCCCATCCGAAGCAAGACCGAACGGAAGCGTTGACGTGGCCCGCCAGCTTCAGGTAGGTCGCAGGATCTGGCTGGCGACAGCCAGGCTAGATAGATGATTATCCACGACATAACCCGGCTTACAGCCCTGCTTATTTTTCTTTTCAAGACAACTGAAAAAAGGCAGCTTTAAAAAATTTTAATATCGAGGAGGCAGAGGAATGGGAAATTTAACAGTAAGAAGTAAACATGGAAAAAAACTGTTTGCCTTTCTGCTGGCGATGGTTTTATGCGCATCTATCATCCCAGTTGGCCAAGTACAGGCGGCAGCAAAGCCGAAGTTTGACAAAAAGGTCACATTGAGGGCGTTTAAGGGGAAGAACACTGGTTTGGAACAATACATGTACATAAATGTTCCAAATGGAGTTGGCCAAATCAGCAAAGTAACCAGTTCCAACAAAAAGGTGGTTACAGTTGCAAATGTTATGGGGAATGGGTTTACCCTCAAACCCAAAAAGAAAGGCACAGCAAAAGTAACATTCCAATATGCAAAGAAAAAATATACGATTTCTGTGACTGTGAAATATTGGGAGAATCCATGCAAATCGTTTCAAGTGGGAAATAAAGATTATGCAAAAAAATTCAATGTCTCTGGTCGGTATTATTTGAGAAGCAAGACGGAGAGGGTGAAGAAAAAGATAGTTATTACCCCGCAAAAGGGATGGAAAATTGATCGAATTTTTGTTTGGGGACCAGGAGTGGTAAAAAATAAATCCGTTGTATACGTAAGCACAGGACGATACTCTGACGGGGATCCTTCCGTTGCAAAATATTCCTATATAAATGTAACATTCCAGAATAAGAAGACGGGAGAGATTCAAGGAACGATCTTAGAATTTCCCCATGAAGGGAAAAGCAAAAATATTTTTAAATAATAGGCTGCAAGCTATGGATTAAAAGGGATTATTTGCCGTTATCAGCAAAAGTGCATCTGTGAAAGCATCTGTTTCCCTGTACCGGTCCCCAAAAGTTAGACTGGAGACCTAACGATTGAAGGTCGGTTTTTTCTGGTTTGACGTAGAATACGAGTGGCTTATTGAGGTAATATGGGAATCAATGGATATAAAATATTACCTTGTTCCAGATATCAAATAGACACTGCATAGCCAACCATCGGAAGAAGCCCAGGCATCCATATTCAACTGTAATTCGATAATTTGTGCCAGGAATGCTGCGATTATTACGAAAATATAAACAATTCTTAAAAGATAATAACTCCATTGACTTCCTGTGAGTTCCGCGCTAACATAGAGAGAAAGAAATAAGCACATAGGAGAGAAGACTATGAAACAAAGAATACAGCGTTTTATGATGGGAAGATATGGAGCGGACCAGTTTGGACAGTTACTGATGGGAATATCTGTTGTGCTTTTGTTGATTTCCCTGTTTTCCAGACTGGATATTTTTTATATTCTTGCACTTGGGTTGATGGGATATGAGTATTACCGCATGATGTCTAAACAGGTCGATCGGCGGTATGAAGAAAATCAAAGGTTTATGAATTGGCGATATCGGATCGTGGTTAAATGGAATCGGAAGAAAGAGCATTTCAAACAGAGAAAAGTCTATCACTTTTACAAATGTCCCTCCTGCAGACAGAAAGTGAGGGTACCAAAGGGAAAGGGGAAAATTTGTATTACCTGTCCCAAGTGTAAAACGGAGTTTATAAAAAAAAGTTAATGTATTGCATATTGATATCTGGTTATATTAGGATAAGATACCCCCATAGTGAGCTGGCAGGATAGGAAGCTTACTGTGGGGGATTTCTCTATATTTCATAGGATTCAAGACTGGCTTGCGAGTCTTAGAGCAGAATCTGGGGTAACTTTGCCGATCGATACATGAACGGATCTATGCGTATCAAAAGCCAAGCATTTTTGAACGCTACAGCCCTTGCTTATTTTACCCGTTTATGCCCTTTGTACTTTTCTTCGCAATATTTGCAGCGATAAGTTTCCGTTGCCTCATCGGTCAGTAAGAAAATTTGATCCAGTTCCTGTTCCATGGAGGTAATACAACGGGGATTCCGGCAATTAATAACATTTTTGATTTGCTTGGGAAGCTGAAGTTTTCGTTTTTCCACAATTGTTTCCCCTTTGATAATATTGACAGTGATGTTATGGTCAATGAAACCAAGTACATCCAGATTCAGGGCATCAATGTTACATTCCACTTTTACAATATCTTTTTTCCCCATTTTATTGCTGCGGGCATTTTTAATAATGGCGACACAACAGTCGAGCTGGTCCAGTTTCAGGTCGTAATAGAGGGAAAGGCTGGTTCCAGCCTGAATGTGGTCCAATACAAAACCTTCAATAATAGTTCCTACATTTAACATACTTCCACCTCCAGCAATGTAAGGATAAGGGCCATACGTACATAGACACCATATTGTGCCTGTTTGAAATATGCCGCCCTTGGGTCGTTGTCCACATCCACAGATATTTCATTGACTCTAGGGAGGGGATGCATCACAATCATGTCTTTTTTTGCAAGGCGCATTTTCTTTCTGTCTAAAATATAAAAATCTTTCATGCGTACATAATCGTCCTCATTAAAGAAACGTTCTTTTTGTACTCTGGTCATATAAAGGATGTCAAGAGTTTCCATAGCGTCTTCCAGCCGTTCTACTTCCTGGAAAGGAATATGATTTTTTTTCAGGACATCTTCCCGAATATAGCTTGGAACGCGAAGTTCTTCTGGAGAGATTAGGGCAAATTTTATATTAGGGTAACGGATTAAAGCATGAATCAAAGAATGGACAGTTCGTCCGAATTTCAGATCGCCGCATAAGCCAATGGTAAGATGGTCAAGGCGACACATCAAAGAGCGGATGGTAAGAAGGTCCGTCAATGTTTGGGTAGGGTGCTGATGTCCGCCGTCTCCGGCGTTGATGACGGGAATTGTGGCTTTTTCGGAAGCTACTAAAGGTGCGCCTTCTTTGGGATGGCGCATGGCGCAGATATCTGCGTAACAAGAAATGACGCGAATCGTATCTGAAACGCTTTCACCCTTCGCGGCAGAACTGCTGTCTTCACTGGAAAAGCCAAGAACGCTTCCGCCTAAATTCAGCATAGCTGCCTCAAAGCTCAACCGTGTTCTGGTACTAGGTTCATAGAAACAGGTTGCAAGTTTTTTTCCCTCACATGCATGCGCATATTTTTGAGGATTTTTTTCAATATCATTTGCCAGTGTAAGCAGTTTGTCCAATTCCTCAACAGACAAATCCAACGGGCTCATTAAATGCTGCATAGAACGCCTCCTATCTCGTTATTTTCATTATCATATAACAGAAAGATACAAATTTCAAGGGGAAAAATACAGGTGAGAAGAATTATAGGAATTGTTGGTTAATGTTCAGACAAAACTTTTGCCTTTTATGGCAAAGTCCATAAGAAAATGCAAAAGAGGGCTGCCTCATTAAGGGAAGGTCATATAAGATGATTGATCATTCTTTTTCTCATATAGGAAATTACTCCGAATTCCCTATATGAGAAAAGCCCTTTAATGCGATAGTCCAATTATAAGCTTCCAGATAGTTTTTTCGTTTTGGGAGAACGCATCAGAAGATTTTCAAAAATCAGCCCCGCAATCATCCAGAAAGGGGCATAGTCCAAACGAATCACTCCTTTGATATTGGTTCGTGCGTTACTGTAATCCCAAGGGCAGATCTGATATTTTTTCAGGAGGCTTCCGCTGAGATATTCTCCAAGAAAAATAAATATACTGTAACATAGGGCACGAATTCCGGCAGGGAACCCTTTCACAAGGCGGCAGACTGGTTTTAGAAAGGCAGCCATGCCATAAATCGGGAACATCCATAAAGATGTTTTGCCGAATAATTGCAATTCGCGTTTCCGAAAAGAGCCAAAGCATGTAAACAAAATTTCCAGGCACCAGCCAGTAAATCCACATAATAAAAAATTTTTTCTCATGTAGGATAGTATACCAGATTTTTTTTATTTTATTCATTCTTTGAGGGCTTAAGATTCCTGATGGGAACGAAAAAAACACAGTGGAAAAGCAGTAACTGAAAATGCCATTGCGCAAGCAATTTTTTATAGTAGACAGATTGGCAAAAATCTATTATAATTTATATGTGTCAAACTACAAAAATAAAAAATCAATTATGGACAATTTGCCATACTTAAAGGCACAAAATGGAATATTAGCCTGGCTAACTCCTGGGAATTGCAAATAGCCAGGCAGGCTGCTGGTTATGAAAGTGAAATTCAAGACTCGCCCGTGGGTCTTGGCACTGGATCTGGGTCGGCTTTGCTGGCAAATACATTACCAGAACCATGCACATCCTCACGGAGCGTTTTTGATTTGACGCGGGATTGTATCCGTGGCAAATCTAAGCAAGCCTTGCATATTCCTCTTATGACAAAAGTCACGGGTATTCTGCGTCAAATCAGAAACCAAAATTGTGTGATAGTGGGTTGTAATTGTTTATGAAGAAGCATAGGGGGCCGAAGATGAAGAATTTAAGAATCGGAAAGAAATTATTGTTGACATTTTTGCTTATTATTATACTGTTCTGCGGAACAGTTGTTGTGGCAATTAATGGATTACAGGAAAATGCGCAGAAATATTCAGAGTTTTATAATGTTGGATACCAGATTACCAATAAAGTTATGAGTATGCGACGCGGATTGCAGATTATTGTGAAAGATCTTACATTTGTCACAATTGAGGACGATGATGAAAAAAGCGAATCTTATCTGAAGGATTTGCAGAAAGAAATGAAATTGTTGGAAGACAATGCAACTTGGCTGTTTGAAAATTTCACAGGTGATTCTGAGCAGTTAGACCAGTTTGCTGAAAAAATTTCAAAGGCTGCAGAATTGCAGGAACAAGTGATTGAAATAGCAGACACAGATATGAAGAAAGCCCAGGATATGCTGCTTAACGAGTACCAGCCTCTCGTTGAGGAAGCGGTTAATACATTGATAAAGATCAGTGAAGTCGCTGAGCAGAATGCAGATAAGGATTATGAGAACACCGTGGAAATGCAGAAAATGCTGGTTGCCGTACAGTTGGGCATGGCTGGCGGAGCCTTGGTTATCACACTGTTTCTCTCTACATATTTGACAAGGGCAATTACAAAGCCCCTCCGTGAATTGGAAAGGGCTGCTGACAAGATTGTCGGCGGTGATTTTGATATTGCCATCAATTATAAATCAAAAGATGAATTGGGTAGTTTGGCAAATACATTTAAAAATATGACAATCATTTTGGAAACTGTTATTAAGGATGCCTCAAGAATTTTAAGTGAGATGGCGAATGGTAACTTTGACGTACGTACAGAAGCAGAAGAACGCTATGTGGGAAGTTTCCAGAGCTTGTTGACTTCTATTCGTAAGCTGAATCGTGATTTGAGTTCCACGTTGGGACAGATCAATCGCAGTGCAGATCAGGTTGCGTCTGGTTCCAGCCAAGTGTCTAACGGTTCCCAAGCGCTTTCACAGGGAGCAACACAACAGGCTGCAGCTGTGGAAGAGCTTGCTACTACGATTGCAGGTATATCCAACCAGGTAAAAGATACCGCACAAAATGCATTGGAGGCAAGGGACCAGTCAAGTTCAGCTGGCGATGAGGTAGAGAAATGCAATAACCAAATGAGGGATATGATGGCGGCTATGGAAGAAATTACCCGGACTTCCGATGAAATCGGCAAGATTATTAAGACCATTGAGGATATTGCTTTCCAGACCAATATACTAGCGCTGAATGCCGCTGTAGAGGCATCGCGTGCTGGTACTGCTGGGAAAGGTTTTGCGGTAGTTGCTGACGAGGTACGAAACCTTGCAAGTAAGAGTTCTATAGCATCCCAGGATACGTCAGAGCTGATTGAAAGTTCTATTAAGGCTGTGGCACGTGGTACAGAGATTGCAAATTCTACGGCACAGTCTTTGGTGAAAGTAGTGAAAGAAGTCCGTACAGCTTCCGCAAAAGTAGATATGATTGCAGATGCGGCAGAAGAGCAGGCAAGCGCTGTGGAACAGGTTACATTGGGAGTATCTCAGATTTCCAGCGTGGTACAGACCAATTCTTCTACCGCAGTGGAAAGTGCAGCGGCAAGCCAGCAGCTTTCCAGCCAGGCTGAGGTCCTGAAAGAGCTTGTAGCAAAATTTATTCTTCGGGAAGAATTTGCTTACAGAAGTTCGAGCGAGAAGGCAGGCTATGGCAATATCGGTTATGGTGATACAGAAGGGTTTCGGGGCACTATCAATTTAGATTAATAACAAACGGCAGCCATCATGAAAATACAAACGGCATTTTTATGATGGCGCATCGTTGGCTTTGCAATATCCAGAGAATCTGTGATCCTGTAATTTGTTATAACTCAAATATGAAAGATATTGACGGTATCAGGATTTGTGTTATATAATAGATATGTTACCAAAATTTATCACAAAGGAGTATTATTTATGAAAAAAGTAAGAAAGATTATGATGCTGTTGGCGGCAATGCTGGTGGCGTCCGTATTGGTGGGATGTGGAAGTTTTGATGCCAGTGGTTACATAAAAGCATTGCTTGATAATTCTTATAAGAATGATTCTGCTGCTTTTGTGGAACAAAAAGTCGGCACAAAAGAACAGGCGGAGAATTTGTATAAGCAGGGCATTGAGACAGCGCTTAAGAGCCTGACTTCCCAGGCATCGCTTTCTGATGAATTGCAGAAAGAGTTTGAGGAAGTGGTAAAGGACGTATATAAGAATGTAAAATATACGGTAGGGGAATCCACCAAGAATGACGACGGTTCCTATAATGTAGAGGTAAAATACCAGAAGATGAACGTTTTTGCACCAGCGATGGAAAATTACAATACTGCTTACCAGGCATATCTTGAAGAGATGACTAAGAAGGCAGAAGAGGGTGGGGAAACTCCATCTGAAGATGAGATAAATGAAGCTGTATTTGCCATGTTGAAGGATGCGATCAAGGAGTCTATTGGCAATGCTGAATTTTCAGACGAGGAGACGACTTCGATCCAAGTACAGTTAGTAAATAAAGTTTACACTCCCAAGGAGGATGATGTCTATAATTTAGAGCGTGCGTTATTTGATATTGACGCAGTAGCAGCCGAAGAAGAGTAAAAATAGAGTGAAAAACTTTATTGTTCAGTAAGAATATTTATAGAGATTTTTTATATGGATTAGAGCCATTGTATCAGTTTCCGTTTACTGATACAATGGTTTTTTCATTAGTAGGATAAAAGCCCTCTGGGAAGGGTGCGCACGCGCACAAAAGGAAGATATTGCCTGGATTCCTGATACACCAGATGTGGCAGCAGTAGATGAATTTGGGCGTGTGACGGCAGTGGGCGAAGGAGTAGTTGTACCATAAAAGTGTCTTCTGTCAGTGACCCATCTGTTTATAAAGAGATTACAGTGGAGATCAGCAATACGCCAAATGCATCAGAGTTTTTCTCCATTTATGATGAGGAAGGCACAGAGGTATATCCTGGAAATGGGGTTATCAATCTTGAGACTGGGGACAAAAAACAGTTTATTCCTAAACTTACCGGAGGAGACGGGGACAGCGACATTGCAGGAAGCAAATGGGAATCTTCTAATCCTAAAGTAGTTACTGTGGATCCCGAAAATCGGACAGTAAAGGCTGTGGGAGCTGGTACGGCAAAAGTTACTTTGACAGTCACCATGTATTCTGGAAAACCTTTGGATGGGGAAATCAATTTTAAGGTAACAGGCAATGCGCTTGCCGATACTTCTGCTTTGGAACATGCAATTGCAGCGGCAAAAGCGGCAAAAACCCAGCCAGATGACTATTTACGGAAGACAGCTTCAAAGTGTACAAGAAAGCTCTAGAGAAGGCAGAGGAGGATCTGGAGCTTGCAATAACGCAAAAATGACCAGAAGAGAAACAGACCGTGCTGGATCAGGATGTCGAAGACTTAAATGCGGCAGCAGATGGTCTGCAAAAAGAAAGTGGAATTAAGAATATCATAATCAATGGTGTCAATGGACGTAGGAAAAGGCAATTATAAGGGAAGCACTGTAAAATATTTCACAAACTGAGATGGTCAAGCTTTTTTGTAACACTTACAAGGAAAAGTTTTGACAAGATCATGCCTGCATTCTCTTTTCAAATGGTGTCATATATCCATTGGATGAATGCGGGCGGATATGATTATAGTA